>JANNOT010000076.1:0-8582 GCA_031399375.1 Paraoceanicella sp. | reverse complement strand
CGGGGGGCGGGGGCGGCGGGGATCGGGGGCAGGAGATCGACCTGCTGCCCGATGCCACCCCGGCTCGCGCTCAGCACCACCCCCGCTACGGCGAGGAGCAGCGCCCGGGCAGAGGGGCTGATCAGGTCGGCCCGAAGCGCGTGGATGCGGCCCGGCCCGGGGCCATCACCTGCGCCCGTCCGCGGGCGCTGTTCCACGCTGCGGATGGCGCTTTCGATCAGGCCCTGAAGATCCTGGACATATGATGACGCCCGCTCGTTCAAGATCACCAGATCGACGGCAAGGCTGTGCATGCGCCAGTACTCGTGGGCGCTGAGGATCTCGGCCAGTTGCGGGGCGCCATCGGTGTCGTCGATCAGAAAGAGCACGATCGGCAGGTCGCCCGAGATCCCCATGGGCCAGAGCCCCGATTGCGGCCCCGCCCCAGCGGCGATCCGCGGCGACGGGGCGCGCAGCCGCGCATCGCCGCGCAGGACGAACCCCGCCAGGCGCTGGAAATCCGCAGCCGCGGCGTGCGACACGCCGAGATGGCGCAACTGCACCTGCGCCTGGGTCCAGGACAGCGTGAGCGCGCGGTCGAAGGCCGACAGGTCGCGGTGCCGGTCCACGAGGTCGAGAAGCTCGACCGGGGTGGCGGCCACGATGGTCCAGAACGTGACGCGCGCGGTGCCGCCCGCCGGGATGCTGAGATGGCGGCGGATCGAGAAGATCGGGTCGAGCACGGTCCCGGTGGTTCCCGACAGCGGCCCCGTTGCCATCGCGGCCCCGCGCAGCGTCCCCCCGCGCCCGATGAAGCGCGCACGGTCCGTCTCGATCTCCATCGGCGCGGCCTCGGTCCCCTCGACCACCGCGATATGCGCCGCCCATACCTCCGCCTCGCCGGGCGACCGCCTGCGCCGCGTCGCGATGATCACGCCGAGTTCGGGCAGATAATCCGTCACGACGAACATCTTGGAGAAGGCCGGGTGCGAGAGATCGGAGGCCGGCGGGGCGAGCACCAGCTCGGCATACGAGGTCAGGTCCACCTCGCGCGGATAGCGCCCGGTATTGGTCAGGGTCACGCGGCGCGCCTCCGCGTCGTCCTCGGCCGAGACGACGACCTCGGTCGTCGTGGTCAGGAGCCGACCCCGGTGCGTGAACGCGGCATTGTATTCGCAGAACACGGCGCGGTGGCGTGCGGGCTCGTCGCGCACGGGCTCGATGCCCGCGGACCAGAGCGCGCCGCTGACCCGGTCGCGCAGGTAGATGAACGACCCCAGCCCCGCATGGGTCGGGTCTGCGCGCCAGCGGGTGACGGCGAGGCTGCGCCACTGGCTATAGCCCGCCCCCGTGGGGCTCAGCACGACGCTGTAGCGCCCGTTCGACAGAAGATGCGCGGTATGGCCCGCCTGGGCGGGGGCATCGAACCGCCGCGTGGTCGGGACATCCACCGTCTCGGCGGGCGACAGCAGCACCTCCTCGGCGCGCGGATGGGCCACGGCGGCGTCGCGCGGCACGCGTTCCTGCAACAGGAGCTCGACGGCCCGGATCATCGGTTCGGCGTGGAACAGGTCGCGCAGCCGCCCGTTCAGGACGCTGTTGGCGATGGCCGCGATCGTCATGCCCTGATGATGCGCCATGAAGCTCTGCACGACGGCATGGTCGGACCCCGCGGGTCGGCGCGACAGGGTGTAATCGACCGCTTCGTAGAACCCGTAGCGCCCCTCGCCCCCCGCGGCGGCGAGGGCGGCGTAGTTGCGCACCGCCCCCACCGGATCGACCATCGCGGCAAGGCCGGTCGCGTAGGGGGCGACGACGCGGTTCTCGCTCAGACCGCGCTTGAGCCCGAGCCCCGGCACCCCGAAATTGGAATACTGGTACGTCATCTCCAGATCGCGGGCGTTGTAGGAGGATTCCGAGATCCCCCAGGGAATGCCCAGCGTGCGGCCATGGTCCTGCTGACGCGCGACGACGAGCCGGTTGGTCTGCTCGAGCATCGATCCCCGCGGGGCGCGCATGACGAGCGATGGCATGAGATACTCGAACATGCTGCCCGACCAGGAGATGAGCGCCGAGCCCGCGCCCAACGGCGTTGCCGCCCGCCCCAGCCGGAACCAGTGCCGGGTCGGCGCGTCGCCCTTGGCAATGGCAAAGAGGCTGGCGAGGCGCGCCTCGGACGCGAGCAGGTCGTAGCAGCTTGGGTCGAGCGCATGGGTCGCGACCGAGAACCCGATGGAGAGCAGTTTCTTCTCGGGATCGAGGAGAAAGCCGAACTCCATCCCCATCGCAAGCTCCCGGGCGGTATCGGCCAAGACACCGAGCCGCGCGGCGAGATCGGGCGGGGCGGTGCCCGACGCCGCGCCCGCGTCGTCGAAGTATGCCCCGACGGCGTCGGTCCAGAACACGAAATCCGATCCCCGCTCACCCGCCGACCGCGCGGCCTCGGCGATCCCGGCGGCCAGGGGCATCAGGGTCGCCGCATCGACGCCCGCCACCACGCGCGCCTCGAGATCCTCGAGCCTGCCCAGCAGGGCATCCGTATCGGGGGCCGTGCCGCCCGCGTCCCGCGCGAGCGCGATGGCATCGCAGAGACCCGCGCGCCACGCATCCTCGTCCGGCGGGGCGGTCTGCCATGCGCGGCAGACCTGTCCGACCGCGATCAGATGGCCCGCAAGATTGCCGCTATCGACCGAGGAGACATAGGGCGGATCGAGCACGCGCAGGTCTCGCGTGTCGTACCAGTTGTAGAAATGCCCGCGGTACCGCCCGAGGCGCTGCAGGGCGCCGAGGGTCTGTTCCAGCCGCACCAGGGCCGCCTCCCGCCCGATCCATCCCATGTCGTGGGCGACGGTGGTGGAGAGGAGATAGAGCCCGATATTGGTGGGCGATGTCCGGTGCGCCACGACGGGGCGCGGGGTTTCCTGAAAATTGTCCGGCGGCAGGAAGTTGTCGGACGCGTCGATGAACGTTTCGAAGTACCGCCAGGTCCGCCGCCCGATCTGGCGCAGGCGCCGGGTTTCCGCAGGCCCCAGCGGTGCGGCGGGGGTTGCGCGGCGCGCGCGGCTAATGCGCTCGGCCACGGCAGGTGCGGCGAGCCAGAGCAGCGCCGCGGGCACGACCAGCGGCCATGCAGGCGGGTTGAGGACGAGCGCGAGCCCGGCCGCGCCCAGCCCCAGGGCCACCCCGCCCGCCATGGTCCGATAGGCGCTCGCCGGACTGCCCGCGGCGCTGTCGTCGAGCTGGGCCGCCGTCACCCATTGCAGCAGATGCCGCCGCGTGAACGCCATGCGCAGGAGGGTCCGGCCGATGGCATCGCCCATCCACCAGGCGGTGTCGGCCAGGAACACCACCGTCAGGACGATCTGTGCCATTGCGGACCGCGTCTCGGACCCCAGGGCCGAAAGATGGCTGCGCAGCGTCGTACCGGCCCGCCCGGGCACAACCGCAAAGGGCAGCGGCAAGACCCGCGGAAGGGCCATGAGGCCAAGCACGCAGGCCGTCCAGACCGCGGCCGCAGGCAGCGGCAACAGCCAACCCGCGACGAGCGCCGCCAGGGTCATGGGCGCGAGGAGCGAGCGGCGCAGGTTGTCGAGCATCTTCCAGCGCCCAACGGCGGGGATGCCGCCGCCCGCCCGGCGCCGCGCCCCGAAAAGCCAGGGCCAGAGCTGCCAGTCCCCACGCACCCAGCGGTGCTGTCGGCGCACCGCGACGTCGTAGCGGGCAGGGAATGCCTCCACGACCTCGACATCCGAGGCGAGCCCGGCGCGCGCGAACACCCCCTCGAACAGGTCATGGCTGAGCAGGGTGTCATCGGGCACCCGGTCGCGCAGCGCGCGATCGAAGGCATCGACGTCATAGATGCCCTTTCCGGTGAACGACCCCTCGTCAAAGAGGTCCTGGTAGACGTCCGAGATCGCGGCAGCATAGGGCTCGATCCCCCCGGGGCTGGAAAAGATCCGCTGGAACGCCGAGCCCTCCTCGCCCAGCGGAAGTGCCGGGGTGACGAGGGGCTGGAGGATGCCGTACCCCCCGGTCACCCGCCCAGTCGCGGGATCGCTCCGCGGCCGGTTCAGCGGATGCGCCATCTTGCCCACGAGCTGGCGCACCGTGTCGCGCAGGAGCCGGGTATCGGCATCGAGCGTGATCACGAAGGCAACGTCGGCGGGCACATCTGGCGGGACGCCGCCGAGCGGGAGAAAGGTGGTGTCATGCGCCCCGCGCAGCAGGCGGTTGAGTTCCACGAGCTTGCCCCGCTTGCGCTCCCACCCCATCCAGACGCCCTCGTGGGGGTTCCAGAGCCGTCGGCGCAGCAGCACGAGAAACCGGGGGCTGTCGGCGGACGGATACGTGGCGTTGAGCTGCGCGATGCCCGCCACCGCCTCGGCCGCCAGCACCGCATCGTCGCCCGTCATCTCCGTCGGCGCATCGGGGGGGTCGATCAGCAGCGCGTAATGCAGCGCGCCATCGGTGCTCGACAGATGGTGCACCTCAAGCTGCGCGATCTGGCGCGCCAGATCGGCGCCGCTGCGCAACAGCACGGGGACCGCCACGAGGGTGCGCAGCCCCGGGGGGATGCCGTCGGCGAGTTGAAGCCCCGGCAGCAGCTTGGGCGCGATGAGCCGGGTGACGAGGAGGTTGACGAGCCCCGTCGCCGCCTCAGCCGCGACGACCACACCGGGAATGGCGAGCACCAGCGCACCCGCACCCGCAGCACCGCTGGCCGCGAGCGCCATGCCCAGTGCCACCGCCGTGGTGGCCCCGATCGCGCCGACATAGCCGCCAAGCCCCAGCCTGGTGACCAGGCGGCGCAGGCGCACGCGGGGTGGCGGGGCATAGCCGATCTGCGCCTCGAGCACCGCACGACCGCCGCCGATCAGCGCAAAGCCTGGGTCGCACCCGTCGGCGCTGCGGGCCGCCGCGGCGTGCGCAAGCGCCGCCTCCGCCACCGCGATCTCGCCCAGGGGCGATCCACGGGCAAGGTCCTCAACCGCCGTGCGGTAGCGGTTGCGGGTCGGGAAATCCATCGCGGCAAACCCGGACGCGGCGCGAAGCCGCGCATCCACCAGGCTTACATCCTCGAAGAAATCCGCCCAGTCCATTTCGGACAGGAGCCGCATGCTGGTCACGATGTTGCGCATCGTGACATTCGAGGTGCCCTGCCGCTGGACCGCGCTGTCGAGCACCTCGGCAATCGAGGTGCCCTGGCGTCCCAGGCGCTGCTCGAGCCAGCCGCGCAGGGGTGTGTCCGACGGATCGAAGCCGCGCAGGCGCTTGGCGATCTGGGCTGCCATGATTTCGGGCAGCGGCGCGGAATCAAACGAGGCCACCGCAAGATGCAGCGGCACCGCGTCGCTGCCGTTCCCGCCCAGGACCCGGTCCACCAGCCGGTCGGCCGCGTGCCGCATCGCGTAGCCATCGACGACCTGCACCGCGAGCCTGCGCATGTTTTCGACCAGGACGATGCGAAAGGTGATGGCGATGGCCCAAAGCTCGCCGATCATCAGCGGCTGGACATCCTGATAGGCCTGCACGAACCGCCGCAGGCTCGTGCCGGAGATCAGGCTGTCGGTATGCGCGACATAGGCCCAGGCGATCCCAAGCACCCGCGGATACCCCGCGAGCGGTCCATCGGCGAGCTTGGGAAGCTGGCGGTAATATCCGGGGGGCAGATCATCGGCGATCTGGCGGATCTGCTGCTCGACGAGGTGGTAATTGTCCAGCAGCCATTCGGCCGCCGGGGTGACGGCGCGTCCGCGCTTCAACGCGCGGGCCGACGATCGATAGGCTGAGAGCAGGACGGCAGCATTGTCGTGCAGCCGCCCGGTCAGGCGCAGCGTGCGCACGGGCGACCCGTCGGTCACGGTCTGCGCGGCGGCGAGCGTGCGCGCATGATGCTCCAGCCGCTCCACGCCGAATATGTCCGCACGGATCAGTGCGGGATCGTTCCAGACCGCGGCGTCAGCCTTGCGCAGCCGCGCCCCGATGCCGTGGTAGAATGCGGCGAAGGGACCTGCCCCGGTCACTCCACCGTCGGGGTCGCGACCTCCGCCCCACGCCGGACGGCAGCGGGGGCAGTCGGCGCGGTCGGCTCATCGATCTCGGCCCGATCCGACGACCCGGGATCTTCCAGCGGTGCGTGACAGCCCACCTGCACGCGGCGTGTCATCTGCGTCCACTTGGTCTCGATGCTCTCCCAATTCATGCGAAGGTCCTCCGAAGTCGCAGCGATGCCTGAGGTAAGGCCGCATGGCGCCCCAATAGCGAAACGTCGGCGGGGCGAACCGGTTCCCGCGCGGCGTGCAATTGAGGGTGCAGGACCGCCAGGGCGGGCGCGGAACCCCGACACGCCAGCCCGCAGCCATCGGCGCGCCGCCGGGCCATCTCTGCAACCCACGCAGCGACCGCGAGGTTCAGCGCAGGAACGGACCATCGTGGTCGAGATCGCCATATCGAAATCGCCGAGCCGCACCAGGCCCGCGACGTCCTCGAACACGACCTTTCGGGACAGGCGGACGCAACCGGGAGGGCGCGGGGACGTTCCCTATACACATGCCGCCTATCGCGGGCGGCCGATCGAGACGGAAGGACTGACCCATGGATCCCCATGCCCCACAGACCGATTTTCTGGACACCGCCGCGCCGAGCCCGCCCGAGGCTTCCGACGTGTCCCGCCAGTTGCAGATCGTGCGCGACGACATGGCCAAGCTGACCAGCCAGGTGTCGAGCATCGCCGCGGACAAGGCGCGGGCGCTGGCCAGCGACGTGTCCCACAGGGTCGAGGGCGCTGCCCATTCGGCACGCGCATTGCGCGGCGAGCTTGAGCGCGAGGTGGGCCAGTACCCGCTCGCCGCCCTGGGAATAGCAGCCGGCGTCGGCTACCTCCTCGGCCGGATGTCGCATCGCTGACCCGCCGGCCAGCCCGGATGCCAGCACGCCCGGCGCCGCGGACGTCGCCGCGCGCCGGCCGATAGCGATAGTATGACCCTGCGTCGCGGCTGGACCGTGAACTTGCGGTACTCGAGGGACCGGAGCCGTTCTCGTCGGGCGAAACGTCCGACGACCTGATGGGCATGTGACCAGATGGCCGACCTCGACCGGCATCTGCGCCGCGGATCCCGGGCTCCTGATCGTCCCTTCTGCGGCGCGGCAGGTACGGAGGCCAGGCTCGGATCGCCGGTCGCCTGCGTCAAGTCGCCCGCAGCCGGGACCATCGTCCCGTTTGCCTATTCGCCCGTTTTCCTGTTTTACTGCGACGAGTCGTCGCGCCCGTGGGGGTGGGGGCGCCGACGGCCTCGCCAGTTCTGGGAGGACATAATGGCACTGTATCGTACTGTCTCCGGTCTCGCCGCCGGGGTGCTTCTGGCCGCGTCGGCCAGCCTTGCGCAAACCTATCCGGATCGGCAGATCACGATGGTCGTGCCCTTCGCCGCGGGCGGGCCGACCGATACGGTCGGTCGGCTGATCGCCGAGAAGATGTCGGCGGATCTCGGCCAGCAGGTGATCGTCGAGAACGTGGGCGGTGCGGGCGGCACGCTCGGGGCGGGCCGGGTCGCGTCGGCCGAGGCCGATGGCTACACCATCCTGCTGCACCATATCGGCATGGCGACCTCTGCCACGCTCTACCGCAGCCTGGCCTATGACACCCTGAACGCCTTTGACTATGTCGGCCTCGTGACCGAGGTGCCCATGACGCTTGTGGCGCGCAAGGCGTTCGAGCCCGCGGACATGGCGTCGCTGATGACCTACGTGAAGGCGAATGCCGATACGATCACCATGGCCAATGCGGGGATCGGGGCGGCCTCGCATCTTTGCGGCATGCTGTTCATGCAGGCGCTCGGCACGTCGCTGGTCACGGTTCCCTACAAGGGCACGGGTCCGGCGATGACCGATCTGCTGGGCGGTCAGGTGGACCTGATGTGCGACCAGACCACCAACACGACCGAACAGATCAAGGGCGGTACGATCAAGGCCTATGCCGTGACCTCGCCCGCGCGGCTCGACATCTTCCCCGACCTGCCGACCGTGACGGAGGCGGGCCTCGGGACCATGCAGATCGGCATCTGGCACGCCCTCTATGTGCCAAAGGGCACGCCGGCCGCAGCGACCGAGCGCCTAACCGCGGCGCTTCAGGTGGCGGTCGCGGACCCCGAGATCGCGGCGAAGTTCGGTGAACTGGGCACGATTCCCTCGACCGCCGCGGATGCGACACCCCAGGCGCTGAAGGCCAAGCTGGAAAGCGAGATCGCCCGCTGGAAGCCGGTGATCGACGCGGCAGGCGTCTACGCCGACTGATCCAGCCGAACCGGCCCCGGCGCATCCGTCGCCGGGGTCACCCCCCTCCCCCTCCCGCCGAGGCGCGCCCGATGTCATCCACCACGCTCAACAAGACCGACGCGGCCGCGGGGCTGCTTTTCATCGCCATCGGCGCCGTGTTCGGCGTGCAGGCGCTCGGGCTCGATCTCGGCACCTCGTTTCGCATGGGTCCGGGATATTTCCCGTTGGTGCTGTCGGCGCTGCTGATCGGGCTCGGTGCACTGATCGTGGTGTCGGCGTTCCGGACCACGAGCGTGGCCATGGGCACGCTCGCCTGGCGCGGGCTGCTC
>JANNOT010000075.1:0-18798 GCA_031399375.1 Paraoceanicella sp. | reverse complement strand
CCGAGGCCATGCATGTCCTGCGCGCGGAAAAGGGGTTCATCATCGTCGGTGACGAGACCGACGGGACCGTCACCCCCCATGACCTCGGGATGGGCTGGATCGTGTCCAGGAAGAAGGACGACTTCATCGGCAAGCGCGGGCTGGAGCGCAGCCATCTGACCGCACCCGGGCGCAAGGAGCTGGTCGGGCTCGCCGTCGACGGTCCCCGCCGCCTGCCCGACGGGGCCCATGCGGTCGAGGGGCGGCGGGCGGACGCAAAGCCCGCGATGCTCGGCCATGTGACGTCGAGCTACGACAGCCCGACCCTCGGCCGCCCCATCGCCCTGGGGCTGATCGCCGGTGGCCGGGGCCGGATGGGGCAGGTGCTGGAGTTTCCCGTGTCGGGCACCGAGACGATGCGCGCGACCGTGGTCGATCCGTGCGTCTACGACCCCGACGGGGGCCGCCTGCATGCTTGAGCATCGCGCGCCCCTCGCCGGTCAGTCCCATGGCGGCGCGATCCGGATCGCGGTGGCCGAGGCGACGGGAATGGTCGGTCTGCGCGCGGATCTGGCCACGCTGCCCTTCCCGGTTCCCCCGGTGCGGCGGGTGATCGTGGGGGCGCAGGGACCCGTGCTCTGGATGGCCCCCGACGAGCTTCTGCTCCTCTGCCCGCCCGCCGATGCCCCCGCGCTGGCAGCAGCGCTGGATGCGCACGGGCTCGCGGCGGACGTCTCGGACGCCCGCGTGCTCTTTCGCCTGACCGGGGCGGACGCCGATGTGCGCGCCGTGCTGGCCAAGGGCGCGCCGGTCGATCTCGACCCCCACGCCTTTGGCCCGGGCGACCTGCGCCGCACCCGCCTCGGCCAGGTCGCGGTCGCATTCTGGTGCGAGGGGGATGGGGCGTTCGCCCTGCTCGCCGCCCGGTCCGTGGCGGATTATGTGTTCGCGTGGCTCTGCGTCGCAGCCCGTCCGGGGTCGCTGCCGGGGTGACAGGACGGCCCCGCCGCCCCACATTCGGGCGATGCCGGAGGGACCCCCATGCTGTTGCGTCTGACGCCGATCCTGCTTGCCGTGCTGGTCGGCCTTGCGATCTGGTTCTTTTCGTCCTGGCGGCTCAGGCGAGAGCTCGACAGCCGCTCCACCCCCCTGACCGACCCGGTCCTGACCGCGCAGATAGGGCGGCTGGCCGAGGTGCTGGAGGTGCCACGCATCGCCGTCCACATCTACGAGATCCCGGTGATCAACGGGCTCGCGGCGCCGGACGGCCGCGTCTTCATCACCCGCGGCTTTCTCGACCGCTATCGCCGGGGCGCGGTGACGGCGGAGGAGATCGTGTCGGTCGTGGCGCACGAACTCGGCCATGTCTCGCTCGGCCATGCCCGGCGGCGGATGATCGATTTCTCCGGGCAGAACGCGGTGCGGGTGATCCTGGGCGCGATCCTCGGGCGCTTTCTGCCCTTCGTCGGCGTCTGGCTTGCCAATGTCGTCGCAAGCCTGATCGCCGCGCGGCTGTCGCGGCGCGACGAATTCGAGGCGGACGCCTATGCCGCGGCCCTGATGGTCAAGGCAGGGTTCGGCGTCGCCCCCCAGGTCTCGATGTTCCGCAAGCTTGGCCAGATGGCACCGAAGGGCAATGCGCCCGTCTGGCTGATGAGCCACCCGCGGGTCGAGGACCGGATCGCGGCCATCGAGCGGCTGGCGGATGGCTGGGGCCTACCGCGCGCCTGAGGGGGTCCCGGGCGCGCGCCGGCCTGCCGTCAGCCGTCGAAATCGACGGTCTCCACGATCTTCAGCGCCGTGGGCCGGGCCTTCGCGATGTCGATCAGGCCAATGCTGTCGGGCTCGAACTCGCCCCAGCTGCGGACCAGCGCATTGACCGGCACGCCGGGTTTCAGCGGATACTCGTAGTTTGCATCGGCATAGATCTGCTGTGCCGCGGCCGATGACAGGAACTCCATCAGCTTCAGCGCATTCTCGCGGTTGGGCGCCGCCTTGGTCATGGCCATGCCGGAGATGTTCATGTGCGTGCCGCCGCCCTCGAACACCGGGAACACGATGCGTACCGTCTCGGCGATGGGTTTTTCTTCCGGTGAATTCAGCATCTGGGCCATGTAATAGGTATTGCCGAGCGAGATGTCGCACTCGCCTGCCGCGATCGCCTTGACCTGCGACCGGTCGTTGCCCTGGGGCTTGCGGGCGAGATTGGCCTTGACCCCCTCGACCCAGGCCTGCGCCCGTGCCTCGCCCAGGTGTGCGACGACAGCCGACACGAGCCCGACGGTGTAGACATGGGTGCCCGAGCGGGTGCAGATGCGACCGCGCCATTTGGGGTCGGCGAGATCCTCGTAGGTCGTGACCTCGCCATCCTTCACCCGCTCGCGCGCGGCATAGACGATCCGCGCCCGCGCCGTCAGGCCGAACCACTGCCCGTCGGGGTCGCGGAACTCGGGCGGGATGTTGCCCTCGATCACCGGCGAGGTGACGGGCTGGGTCACCCCCGCCTCCACCAGCCCCGCGAGGCGCGAGATGTCGACGGTCATCACCAGATCCGCGGGGCTCCGGTCGCCTTCGGCCTGGAGCCGCTCGACGAGCCCGGTTTCGAGGAACACGACATTGACGTTGATCCCGGTCTGGGCGGTGAAGGCGTCCGTCAGCGGGGCGAGCAGCTCAGGCTGGCGATACGAATAGACGTTCACGTCGGCGGCGAGCGCACTGCCCGCGGCAAGCGCGAGGGCAGAGGCGAAAAGGGTACGGATCATCGGCGTCTCCTGCGGCTGTTGTCGCGTCCGGGATAGCCGAGCGTTTTAGTCGGGTCAATACCCGATGAAATCAATCGGGCACTCGCTCATGGGCCTTCGCCTGATCCCAGAGCGCGTCCATCTCGGCCAGAGTCGCCTCGGCCGGGCCGCGCCCCCCAGCGGCAAGCGCGGTCTCGACGAACCTGAAGCGCCGCTCGAACTTCGCATTCGTCGCTCGCAGGGCAGCTTCTGGGTCGATCTTCAGATGCCGCGCGAGGTTGGCAACGACAAACAGCAGATCGCCGAATTCGTCGGCGCGGGCGGCATCATCGGGCGCGTCCACCAGCTCGCGCGCCTCCTCCACGATCTTGTCGATCACCTGGGCCGTGTCGGGCCAGTCGAACCCGACCCGGGCCGCGCGGTTCTGCAGCTTTACCGCCCGGGTCAGGCCGGGCAGGCCGAGCGCCACGCCGTCGAGCACCGACGCGGCCCGCCCGCGTTCGGACGCCTTGATCCGTTCCCACGCGGCGGTCTGCTGGGTGGCCGTCCTGTCGGGGCTCTCTGCGCCGAACACGTGGGGGTGGCGGCGCAGCATCTTGGCACTGATCGCGGCCACCACGTCGTCAAAGCCGAACGCCCCCGTCTCTGCCGCCATCTGCGCGTGATAGACGGTCTGGAGGAGGAGGTCGCCGAGTTCGTCGCAGAGCTCCCCGATCGCGCCCCGCTGGATCGCGTCGGCGACCTCGTAGGCTTCCTCGATCGTGTAGGGGGCGATGGTGGCAAAGCTTTGTTCGAGATCCCAGGGGCATCCACCATCGGGGTCGCGCAGGCGGCGCATGATTTCGCGCAGGCGGTCCATGCCGCCCGCCGGGTCGTGGACGAGGGCGTCGGAGGCCGGGCGGGGCAAGGGGCGGATTCGGTCCATGCCGCGCAGGCTAGGAAACCCCGCCCCGGGCGGCAATGGCCGTTGACCCTGCCCGACCCGTCCTGTTTCATGATCCCCAGCCCCGAAAGGATCCCGCCATGCCCGTCCTGAACCGCATCGCCGAGTTTCACCCCGAGATCACCGCATGGCGCCACTGGCTGCACCAGAACCCCGAGCTTCTGTTCGACACCCACAAGACGTCCGCCTTCGTCGCGCAGAAACTGCGGGAATTCGGCTGCGACGAGGTCGTGGAGGGTCTGGGGCGAACCGGCGTGGTCGGCCTGATCCGCGGGCGGACCGACCGGTCCGGCCGCGTGATCGGCATGCGCGCCGACATGGACGCGCTGCCGATCACCGAGCGCCGGGCCGAGGTGGCGCACAAATCCCTGACCCCGGGCGTGATGCACGCCTGCGGCCATGACGGGCATACCGCCATGCTGCTCGGGGCTGCGAAATACATGGCCGAGACACGCAATTTTGACGGCACGGTCGCCGTGATCTTCCAGCCCGCCGAGGAGGGCGGCGGGGGCGGCCGCGAGATGGTCGAGGACGGTATGATGGACCGCTTCGGCATCGATGAGGTCTACGGGATGCACAACTGGCCGGGCATGCCCGAGGGCACGTTCATGATGCGCGAGGGGCCCATCATGGCCGCTGCCGACCAGTTCGACCTGACGATCACCGGCCGCGGCGCCCATGCGGCCAAGCCCCATGAGGGGTTCGACCCGATCGTCGCGGGCGCGCAGATCGTGGGCGCGTTCCAGTCCATCGTGTCGCGCAACCTTGACCCGCTGGAAAGCCTGGTGATCTCGGTGACGAAGTTCCAGGCGGGCACGGCCTACAACATCATCCCCGACGCCGTTACCCTGTCGGGCACGGTGCGCACGCTGAAGGAGCCGGTGCGCCAGATGGCCCGGCGCCGGATGGCCGAGGTTGCCGAGGGCATTGCCATGGCCCATGGCTGCACGGGGCGGCTCAATTACATGGACGGCTATCCGGTGGTCGTGAACCACGGCGCCCAGACGGAGTTCAGCGCGCAGATCGCCCGCACGGTCGTGGGCGAGGACAGGGTGCACACGGATGTGGCCCCGGTGATGGGTGGTGAGGATTTCGCCTATATGCTCCAGGCGCGCCCCGGTGCGTTCGTCTTCATCGGCCAGGGGAGCACGGCCGGGGTCCACCACCCGGACTACGATTTCAACGACGAGATCATCCCCGTCGGCGCAACCTACTGGGCGAAGCTCGCCGAGATCGCGATGCCCGCCGCCTGACGCCCCCCGCCCCGTGCCGGGCGCCTACCGCAGGTCGCGCCAGGCGGGGATCCCCTCCAGCGCCTCGGCCGTGTACACCCCGCGGGCGATGGCGCGGGCGAGGCACATGGCAGCGAGGCTGCCGAGGGTGAAGAGCGCCCCCTCCGCGACCGGCACCCGACCGGTGGAGAGCGCAAAGACCGTGTCCCCGTCATAGGGCGTGTGGGCGGGGTGCAGCGCCCGCGCAATCCCGTCCTGGGCCATGATGGCAAGGCGCAGGGCCTGCGACCGGGTCAGGACCGCGTCGGTCGCGACCACGCAGATGGTGGTGTTGGCCCCCGCCGCCGCCGGGCGCTTTCGTGGAATGGCGGTGGGGTCCGGGGCATGGGGCGGCAGGGCGATGCCGCCGAATTCCCCCGCGATCTCCCAGGGGGCGGCGAGAAAGGCCCGGGTACCCGGGATCAGTGCCGAGCCAAAGGCGTTGACGGCGGCGAGCGCACCGACCGTCACCCCCTCCCACACCGCCGAGGCGGAGCCCGTGCCCCCCTTCAGCCCCGCGGTGGTCGCCCCGAGCCCTGCGCCTGCATTCCCGAGGGCGAAGTCCTGTCCCGCCGCCGCGATGGCCGCATGGCCGAGTGCTGCATAGGGCAGGGGACCAGCATCGCGCGATGGGTCGCGACGAAACGGCAGGTCAAACAGGATCGCGGCCGGCACGATGGGGACCCGCGTCCCCCCCGCGGCGACGCCGCGTCCCTGCCGCCGCAGCCAGTCCATCGCCCCATCCGCCGCGGCAAGGCCGAAGGCCGAGCCCCCCGACAGGACCACGGCATCGATCGTCTGGATCGCGGCCTCGGGGGCCAAGGCTGCCGTCTCGCGCGTTCCGGGTCCGCCGCCCCGCACATCGACGGCCGCGATGGCGGGTTCCTCCGCCAGCACGACGGTGGTTCCCGTCGCGTAGTCCTGCGCCATCGCATGGCCGACCAGCAGGCCCGCCACGTCGGTCAGCAGGTTCCGCGGCCCCGGCCGGATCGCCACCCTCAGTAGCCCGCGCCGCGGTCCACGAGGTGGAGGAGCGGCTCGCCCGCCTCCGCCCGGCGGATGTTTTCCGCGATCACCCGGCTGGCACTTTCCGGCCGGGTGACCGAGGCGATGTGGGGCGTGACCGTCACCCGTGGATGCGCCCAGAACGGATGGTCGGGCGGCAGCGGTTCGGTGCGGAACACATCGAGCGTCGCGTGGCCGACCTGCCCGCTGTCCAGCGCGGCCAGAAGTGCGTCGTCATCGATCAGCCCGCCGCGCCCGGGGTTCACGATCGCGGCGCCGCGCGGCAGCCAGCCCAGCCGCTCGGCATTCAGGAGGTTCGCGGTGTCGGGCGTCAGGGGAACGAGCAGGACGACGATCTGCGCCTGCGACAGCACCGCCCGCAGCCCCTCGGCCCCGCCCAGGCAGGTGACGCCGGGCACCGTGGCGGGCCGCCTGCTCCATCCCGTCACGGGAAAGCCTAGGACCGCGAGCATGCGCGCGGTCGCGGCACCCAGCACGCCCAGCCCCAGCACCCCCACCGGGCGGTCGCGCGCCAGCGGCGGCGTCTCGGGCCGCCAGAGCCCGTCCTGGCCCAGCACGTGCCGGTCCGTGCCGACATGGAACCGCAGCACATGGGCCGCGACGTATTCCGCCATGCCCTCGGTCATGCCCGGATCGACCATCCGGGTCAGGGGCACGGTCAGGGTGGGGTTGGTCACCACCCGCTCCACCCCCGCCCAGAGGTTCAGCACCGCCTTCAGTCCCGGCAGGCGGGCGAAATTCTGCTCGGGTCCGTTGGGGCCGTGGATCAGGTAATCGACCGGGCGCCCGTCGAAACGCTCTCTCAGCTCGACATCGAGCCCTGCGGCGGCGAAGGCCGCACGCAGATGCGGCGCGAAATGCGGCCACTCCGCCGCCTCCTCGTTGAACAGGGCCACGGGCCTTGTGACGGGCATGGGGGTTCCTCAGCGGGGTTTGTGGACATGGGCCGACTGGACCAGCCCGAAGGCCCCCATCAGCACGAGCATCGCCGATCCGCCGTAGGAGACGAGGGGCAGGGGCACCCCCACGACGGGGGCAAGCCCCATCACCATCGCCATGTTGATCGCGAAGTAGAGAAAGAACGCCGCCCCGAGCCCCCCCGTCAGCAGCGCGCCGAACCGGTTGCGGTTGGTCATGGCCGAGACCAGGCAGAAGATCACGATCAGCATGTAGAGCCCAAGCAGCGAGACCGATCCGATGAAACCGAATTCCTCGGACAGGGTGGTGAAGATGAAGTCGGTGTGCTTTTCGGGCAGGAAGTTCAGGCGGCTCTGCGTACCCTGCATGAAGCCGCGCCCTGCGATGCCACCGGAGCCGAGCGCGATCGTGGACTGGGTGATGTGGTATCCCGCACCCAGCGGGTCGGTCGCGGGGTCGAGAAACGTCTCGATCCGCCGGAACTGGTAATCGCGCAGAAGCTGCCACGACGTCCCGTGCGAGGCAAAGACCGTCCAGACCGCCGCCGCCGCGCCAAGCGCCGCGATCCCGAAATACCACAGGCTGACGCCTGCGAGGAACATCACCGCCCCCCCGCCGAACCCGATCACGAGCGCGGTCCCCAGATCGGGCTGCACGAGCACGAGCGCCATGGGCACCAGGATCAGGAGGATCGGCGGGACGAGCCAGAGCGGGCGGGACACCTGCTCGGGATCCAGCCAGTCGTAATAGGCCGCAAGTGCCATGACGAGCGCCACCTTCATCAGCTCCGACGGCTGGAGCTGGATGAAGCCCAGATCGATCCACCGCTGCGCCCCCATCCCGATGGTACCGAAGAGATCGACCGCCACCAGCAGGCCCACGGTGCCGAGATAGACGATCGGCGTCAGGCGGCGAAAAAGCGCGATGGGGATCATCGCCATGACCAGCATGAGCACGAGGCCGAGCGCGAAGCGGACCATCTGGCGCCGCGACCACGGCTCCAGCGAGCCGTCGGCGACGGAAAAGAGCATCAGGAACCCGACCGACGCCACCGCCGCGATGACGATCGCGAGCGCCCAGTTGACATGCAGGACCTTCACCATCCCGGTCGGCACCCGTGTGCCGGGGGGCTGGTAAAGCGCCATGGCTCAGGCGCGGTCCGGGACGGCGACCGTGGTCGCGGGCGGCGGGGGGGCGGACCGGCTGCGCTCGACCGCCTCGCGCTGTTCGGCCGGATAGGCGGCGAGCGGGGCGGGGCCGTCATAGAGCGCATGCAGGAGGATGTCGCGCGCGATGGGTGCCGCCGCGGTCGAGCCGCCCCCGCCATGTTCCACGATCGTGGCCACGGCATAGCGGGGGGCGTCATGGGGGGCGTAGGCAACGAAAAGCGCGTGGTCCCGCCGCTCCCACGGCAGATCCTCGTTGCGGAACACGCCCGCCGCACGTTCAGCCGCGCTGATCTGGCGGACCTGGCTCGTCCCGGTCTTGCCCGCCATGGCCATCTCGGGGGCGTCGATGCGCATGCGGTAGGCGGTGCCGCGCCGGTCGTTGGACACGGCGACCATGCCCCCGCGCACGGCGGCGAGGTGGCGCGGGTCGATGTCGAGCGCCGGGGCGGGCGGCACCGGCACCGGCACGCCGTCCACCGCCCGGATCAGCCGGGGTGCAACCGCGCGCCCGCCCGCCCGCGATCCGCGCGGTCATGACGGCAAGCTGCAGCGGCGAGGCGAGAACATAGCCCTGCCCGATCCCCGCCACGATGCCGTCGCCCACCTGCCAGCTGACCCCCTGGGTGCGCTTTTTCCACTCCCGCGTCGGCATCAGCCCCTCGGCGATCGCGGGCAGGGGCAGGTCGTGGCGGATGCCGAGGCCGAGCTGGTTGCCCATGGCGCTGATCGCGTCCACGCCGACCCGGCGCGCAACCTCGTAGAAATAGACGTCGCAGGACGACTTGATCGCCTCGCGCATGTCGACCGTGCCGTGGCCGCCGCGGCGCCAGCAGTGGAACCGGCGGTCCCCGACCGCCATGCTGCCGCCACAGAACACCGTGTCGCTTGTGGAGACGATCCCCCCGTGCAGGGCCGCGAGGGCGACGGTCATCTTGAAGGTGGAGCCCGGCGGGTAGGTGCCCGAGACGGTCTTGTTGGCAAGCGGCCGGTAGCGGTCGCCCATCAGGGTCCCCCAGTTGGTGGCCGAGATCCCGAACACGAAAAGGTTGGCGTCGAAGGCGGGCGAGGAGGCGAGGGCGACGACATCGCCCGTCTCGACCTCGATCACCACCGTGGCCGCACTTTCGCCCGCCATGCGCTGGAGCGCGGCGCGCTGGAGCGAGAGGTCGAGCGTCAGCTGAAGGTTCGTGCCGGCCGCACCCTCCTCCCGGTCCAGTTCGCGCATCACCCGGCCGACGGCGTTGACCTCGATCCGGCTGAGGCCCGCCTGGCCCCGCAGCGCTGCCTCCTCCAGCCGCTCGATCCCGGACTTGCCGATCTGGAACCGCGGGATCTGGAGGAGGGGGTCCTGGTCCTCGGGGTTCTTCAGGTCGGGCTCGCTGACCGGACCCACATAGCCGACCACATGGGCGGTCGCCGCCGGCTCGGGATAAAACCGCGTCAGCCCGACCTCGGGCACGATCCCGGGCAGGGCGGGGCCGTTGGTCGCCACGCGCGAGAAGGCGTCCCAGTCGAGATGCTCGGCCACGGTCACCGGGACGAAGGCGCTCTTCTGGCGCACCTCCTTGAGGATCCGCGCCCGCTGCGCCTCGCCGATCTCGATGATCTGGCCCAGGCGATCCAGCGCCGCCTCGGGCGGGCCTGCCTGTTCGCGGATCATCACGATGCGGTAGTTCTGGCGGTTGATCGCCAGCGGCCGCCCCTGCCGGTCGAAGATCAGGCCCCGCGCGGGGGGGAGGAGGCGGATGTTGATCCGGTTCTCCTCGGCCAGCATCCGGTAGCGCTCTGCATTCTCGACCTGGAGCTGGCGCATCCGCCAACCGAGCACGCCGACCGCGCCGAGTTGCAGGCCAAGCAGCATCAGCACGCGGCGCGAGATCCCCGGGGCCTCGCGGCGCGGATACCCGAACCGGCTCACCGCGCGACCCGTCCGGGCGGTGCCAGCCGGGCGAGCGCTGCCGCGGGGGGGTAGGCGAGGCCCGTGAGCAGGACATGGACGGCGAGCATCCAGAGCGGTGGGCGGGGCGAGAACGCCAGCCAGAGGCCGACGCATTGCAGGACGATCAGGGCCGCGAACAGCACCGTGACCACCGCCCATTCCACGGGAAAGGGTCCGCGGCGCAGATCCTCGCCAGCCCGCAGCAGAAATTCGCGGATCCCGATCAGCGCCAGGGTGGACAACCCAAGCGGTCCGCCCCGGACCAGATCGGCGAGAAGCGACAGCGCCATCAGCGTCAGCAGGTCCAGCCCCCCCGGCCTGCGCAGTGTCCAGGCCACGAGAAGGACGTAGACCAGATCGGGTCCGGGCCACGCACCCGCGGCAACGCCCAGGGGCACGAGCCCCGCGATCAGCGCGATGGCCGCGAGAAGGATCAGGATCGCGCGGTCCTGCGCCGCGCCGACGAGGGCCGAGCGCTCCATCATCCGCCCTCCGGCCCCGGCGCGACGGGATCGGGCAGGACCTTGTCGCCGGGCAGCGTCAGGGGGATCCCCGACTGGATCAGCCCCCCGGGGCCCTCGATCCGCGGCGACGGATCCACCCGCAGGATCCGCACGAATTCGAGCCGCCGGTAATCCGCCGCGGGGCGCAGGCGGACAGCGCCATTGGGCAGAAGGGCGACCTGGCCCACCAGGATGTCGGGCGGGAAGATCCCGCCATCCCCGGTCGTGACGACCCGGTCGCCCGGGGTGATCCCCTCGACCGATTCCAGGAAATCGAGCCGCGGCGCGTCGGAATTGTCGCCCGCGACCATCGCCCGCCGCCCCGAGGGGCGTACGACCACGGGCACCTTGCTGTTGGCATCGGTCAGGAACACGATCCGCGCCGTGGTCTGCCCCACGCCCGCAATCCGCCCCACCAGCCCCAGCCCGTCGAGTGCGGCCGAGCCGTCCTCGACCCCGTCGCGCGCACCGATGTTGACGATCGCAGATTGCCGGAACGGCCCGCCCGAATCCGCCAGCACCTCGCCGGTGGTGAAGGCGAGCCGCGGGCTGAGGCGCACGTTGTTGAGCGCGCGCAGCCGGGCGTTCTCCTGTTCGAGCTGCTGGGCCCATTCGCGCCAGCTTTGCATGCGCTGCACGTCGCGGCGCAGTTCCTCGTTCTGGTCGTAGACCCGGGCAAAGGACTGGAAATCGCCGATCATCCGCACGATGCCCGCAAACGGCCGCGCGGACCACTCGAGGCTCGGCGCCACGCGGTCCACGATAGCCGCGCGCACCCGCTCGACCCGGGGGCTTTCGATGCGCCAGAGGATGAAGAGCGCCACGCACACCACGCCCGCGCCGCCCAGGATCACGAGGCGAAGGGTACGTCCAAGCGAGGGGACCGGGTTGCGTCCTGCGGGCACGGGCCTTGTTCCAAGGGGGGCAGGGACGCCCCCCAACCTACTGTCCGTAGTCGATAACGTGCACGAGTTGCTTTTCGAACTCCAGCGCCTTGCCGGTGCCGAGCGCGACACAGTTGAGCGACTCGTCGGCTACCGTGATGGCAAGCCCGGTCTGCTCGCGCAGCGCGAGGTCGAGATCGCCGAGCAGCGCCCCGCCCCCGGTCAGCATGACGCCGCGGTCCACGATGTCCGCGGCAAGGTCGGGGGGCGTCGCCTCGAGTGCGGTCATCACCGCCTCGCAGATCTGCTGGACCGTCACGCTCAGGGCCTCGGCGAACTGGACCTGGGTGATCTCGGTCTCCTTCGGGACGCCGTTCAGAAGGTCGCGCCCGCGGATTTCCATGGTCAGGCCACGCCCGTCCTCGGGCATGCGCGCGGTGCCGATCGAGGTCTTGATGCGCTCCGCCGTCGCCTCGCCGACCAGGATGTTGTGCTGGCGGCGCAGGTAGCTGATGATCGCCTCGTCCATCCGATCCCCGCCCACGCGCACGGACCGGGCATAGACGATGTCGCCCAGGCTCAGCACAGCGACCTCGGTCGTGCCGCCCCCGATGTCCACCACCATCGAACCCGTGGGATCGGTGATCGGCATGCCCGCGCCGATGGCCGCCGCGATGGGTTCCGCGATCAGCCCCGCTTTGCGCGCGCCCGCGCTCAGCACGCTTTCGCGGATCGCGCGCTTTTCCACCGGGGTGGCGCCATAGGGCACGCAGACGATGATCTTGGGCTTGGAGAAGCTCCCCCCCTTCCGCACCTTGCGGATGAAGTGCTTGATCATCTCCTCGGCCACGTCGAAATCGGCGATGACGCCGTCGCGCATGGGGCGGATCGCCTGGATCGACCCCGGGGTGCGGCCGAGCATCAGCTTTGCATCCTCGCCGACCGCGAGGACCTCCTTCTTGCCGCCGCGGATGTGATACGCGACGACCGAGGGTTCGTTGAGCACGATCCCCTTGCCCTTCACGTAAATCAGCGTGTTCGCGGTACCAAGATCGATCGCCATGTCCGACGAAAAGAACCCGGAAAAACCAAACATGCGCGGTGCGCCCTTTGCCGGTGCGGCCACCCGTAGGGGTTGCCCTGATGGGCTTTTAGGGGTGGGGACCAGGTAGGACAAGGGCCAAACCGACGGCGCCGTCGCGCCCCGGGGGATCGGCGACGCCGTGCGCCCACCGCGCGCGGTGCGTGCCGCGCCGGGCGGGGTCCGTGCCGCCCGATGGCGCGTGATCTGTGGCAGCCGCGCGGGCCCGTCCTCGGTCGCGGTCGGGCCGCAGGCAGGGCATCCACCGCCCCCCGCCGCGACCGATCCGGCGCGCATGATCCGTCAGCCACCCGTGGCGCGGATGCAGCGGTCCTCGTCCACCCGCGCGAGCGCCCAGACCGTGGTGCGCCGCGCGCCGAGGAGCGTGGGCGCCCATCGCGCCGCGATCCGATCGAGCGTCGTGCCGGGGGGAAGGATGGCCGCCACGGCATCGGGCAGGCGCAGGGGTGGCGGGGGCGCGTCACCGGCCGTGTAGCCAAGCTGCCAGATCGCCACGCAAGGTGTGCCCGGCGGCGGCGGGCCCGGATCGCGCACCCGGTACCCGCGCAGGGCGACCGACCGTGCACCTGGCAGGTAGGTCAGAAGGTTGCCCGAAAGCGTGCTGTCCTCGGCCAGGAACTGCGCGCCACCCAGCCCCCGGTCGCGCAGCGCGGCCGCGAGCGTGCCGAACGGGATCAGGTGACGGTTCGCCTTGCCCTCGGGAAATCCCCCGGTGGTGTAGGCGCCGATCCGCAGCAGAAGCATCACCGCGGCCACCGCCAGCCCGCCCCCGATCAACCACGTGGCGCGGCGTGCCAGACGGCCGTCGCGCCAGACTGCGGCAAAGATGGCAAGCATGGGCACAAGGGCCGCGGGGTACATGTAGCGCTCGCCCATGTTGGTGGCGCCAACCGCGACGGCACCCAGAAACGCGAGCAGGACGGAGAGCAGCGCCCAGCGGGGCAGGGTCCCCGCGACGCGGCACCGCCCGTGCCATCCCAGCCCCGCCACGACCCCGAGCCATGGGAGGAGGAAGAGAAGGAGCGCCACGGGAAACCGCCACGCTGCCTCCACCACCCGCTCGGCCCAGGGCGCCCCGCGCTCCGCGAGGTTCGCCTGGGACATCGCAAGCACGCTTTCCCCCGCACCCGCGATCCAGAGGAGCGGCGGGGCCAGGGCCAGCGCACAGAGGGCGGGCACGAGGAGGATGCGCCGGTCCCCGAGCACCCGCCGCCCCGGCGCGTCGGCGACAAGCGCGAGCAGTGCCGTCAGCAGCACGAGCGCGAAGCTCCACTTCGCCAGCAGCCCCGCCGCGGCGAACCCGGCAAGCGCGCAATGGCGGCCCCATGTCCGCGCCTCCATCAGCCGCAGAAGCGTCGCGGCAAAGCCGAAGATCGCCATGGTCAGGATCAGGGTATGCGTGCCCCAGGTCAGGAACCCCTGCGCGAACCAGACCGTCAGGAAGAGGCCGAACGCGAACGCCGCCCCCCCGCGCGGGTCGCGCGTCACCGTGCGCCCGGCGTGATAGGCCGCCGCGAACACCCCCGCGACCAGCGCATGGCGCAGCAGCGCGTGCGACAGCGGGCCCACCCCCACCACCCGCTCCACCCCCCAGAGCAGCCATTCGTAAAGCGGCGGGTTGCGGACCTGATAGGCGGCGGCGAGCCGGTGCTGGAGCATCTCGGCCGCCTCGGCATCGTCGCGGTTCAGACCGGTCCCCAGACCCACGGCAAGCGCGCCGTGGACGAGGGCGTAGAGCACCGCGAAGGCCAGGATCCCCGGCCAGCCGACCACCACACGCATGGGCGGACTCAGGCGCTGAGCTTTTCCGGCTTCGACTTTGCCCGCCGCACCAGAAGCTTGTTGAGCGCGTTCACATAGGCCTTGGTCGAGGCCAAGACCGTGTCCGTATCGGCCGATTGCCCCGCCGCAATCTTGCCGTCCTCGGCCAGGCGAACGGTCACGGTCGCCTGGGCATCGGTGCCTTCGGTCACCGCATGGACCTGGTAGAGCTCGAGCCGCGCGCCGGGATGGGGGATCAGCGCCTTGACGGCGTTGAACGCGGCATCGACGGGCCCGTCGCCCTCGGCCTCGGTCGCATGATCGACCCCGTCGATCTCGAGCGTGAGGGCGGCGGTCCGCGGCCCCGCGGTCCCGCAGACCACGCACAGGCGCTTGACCCGGATCCGCTCGTTGGCGGCGTGCGAGGCCGCGACCTCCATCAGCGCCACGAGGTCCTCGTCATAGACTTCCTTCTTCGTGTCGGCGAGCGCCTTGAAGCGCACGAAGATGTCGGCGAGCTGGTTGTCGCCGACCTCGTAGCCCAGTTCCTCGAGCTTGTTTTTCAGGGCATGGCGCCCGGAATGCTTGCCCATCACCAGGCTGGTGGCGTTCAGCCCCACATCGGCGGGGCGCATGATCTCGAAGGTGCCCGCGTGCTTCAGCATCCCGTCCTGGTGGATGCCCGACTCGTGCGCGAAGGCATTCTTGCCCACGATCGCCTTGTTGAACTGCACGTTGAAGCCCGAGGCCGAGGCGACCATGCGGCTTGCCTGGATCAGCCGGGTGGTGTCGATCCCGGTGCGGTAGGGCAGGATGTCGTGGCGCACCTTCAGCGCCATCACGACCTCTTCCAGCGCGGTGTTACCCGCCCGCTCGCCGAGGCCATTGATGGTGCATTCGACCTGCCGCGCCCCAGCCTCGACGGCGGCGAGCGCGTTGGCCGTCGCCATGCCCAGATCGTTGTGGCAGTGGGTCGCGATCGTGACCGTGTCCATGCCGGGCACCCGCGCCAGCAGCATGGCGATCAGCTTGGCGCTTTCGCGCGGCGCGGTGTAGCCGACGGTGTCGGGGATGTTGATGGTCGTGGCCCCGGCCTTGATTGCCGTCTCCACCGACTGGCAGAGAAAATCGTCCTCGGTCCGCGTCGCATCCATAGGCGACCACTGGACATCGTCGCAGAGATTGCGGGCATGGGTCACGGTCGCCGCGATCTTTGCCAGCACCTGATCCTTGGTCATCGAAAGCTGGTGTTCGCGGTGGAGCGGCGACGTGCCGATGAAGGTGTGGATGCGCGGGCGCCGGGCATGGCGCACCGCATCCCAGCAGCGGTCGATGTCCCCGATGGCGGCGCGCGCGAGGCCGCAGATCACGGCGGATCGGGTGCGCCGGGCGATGGCCGCGACCGCCTCGAAATCCCCCTCCGAGGCGATGGGGAACCCCGCCTCGATGATATCGACGCCCATGTCGTCCAGCAACTCGGCAATGCCGAGTTTTTCGTCATGGGTCATGGACGCGCCGGGCGATTGTTCGCCGTCGCGCAACGTCGTGTCGAAGATCAGCACGCGGGCCGCATCGCCCTCAGCATCGGTGTCGGTGGTCATGGGTGGCTCCTCGGTCTCCGGATTGGGGCGGCGCGGTCCGGATATCCCCTGAGCGCGCGCGCCGTCGTCCCGGCACGCTCAGGGGCGACGAAGGAGCAGGAGGGGCGTCGCACGAGCAGGCAGACGGCAAGGGATGTGCAGTGGTCGCATAACGCAGATCATACCCTGACCGAGCGCGATGAAAAGCCCGAAAACAATGCCCCTCGGGCCCGCATGAGCGATTCGGTGCCCCAAAACCGCACGAATGGTTAAATTCACATTGATTTTCCCATGCGCTGGTGCAGCATTTTTCCTGCGGGTGCAGATCGGGATCGATCAGCAGTCATTTGGGAGACGTGCGCGGATGATTGGAACGAAAAGCGGAATTTTCGCAGGCGTCACCCTGATGCTGGCCGCATCGGGCGCCGGGGCCGTGCCCGTTCAATGGGCAGCGGCAGATGGTGGGAACGACCATTACTACGAGTATGTCACGACCCCGGTCGATGCTATTGCGGCGTTCGCCGCGGCCGACATCGCGACCTATCTCGGCGTGGCCGGGTATCTTGCGACGGTGACGTCGGCGGCAGAACAGGCGTTCCTCGAGGCGGTGGTGAACCCCGCGGGCGACACGGCCTGGCTCGGCGGGTCGGACCTGTCAGAGGAAGGCACGTTTTCCTGGGTTGGCGGCCCCGAGGCCGGGCAGGCGTTCACCTACGACAACTGGAATGCGGGCGAGCCCAACGACCTGAACGGCGAGGATTACATGGTGGGTTGGTGGGCGGCGGCGTTCTGGAACGATCTCTCGCCCGATGACGGCCCGTTCGGCTATGTGGTCGAATACAGCGGCGTCACCCCGGTGCCTGTGCCGGCAAGCGCGGTGCTTCTCGCGACCGCACTCGGCCTTCTCTGCTGGCGGCGACGCGCCGCCTGACCAACGGGTGGCGGCCACCCGGCGAGGCCGGGCGCCTCGCCGCCGCGCCCATGTCGGACGGGGCCATCGCCGACCAGGTCCGGGGTGCGCCGAAGTGGCGCCGCGCGCACCGTCGCTTTCCACTCCGCGCGCGCCATATGCTGCGCCTCGGGGGGATACATGGGCGCACTCATCATCGGCTCTTCGGGCGGGATCGGCGCGGCGCTTCTGTCCGCGACGGGCGGGCGGGGCCTCGACCGGCGGAACAACGGGCTGGAGCTGACGGACGAGGCGTCGGTCGCGCGCGCAGCCGCCGCGGTAGACGCGTCCTACGACCTCATCATAGACGCCACCGGCGCGCTCGAGATTAACGGCGTGGGGCCGGAGAAATCGCTGGCCCAGATCGACCCCGTCGCCATGGCCCGGCAATTCGCCGTGAACGCGATCGGGACCGCGCTCCTGCTCAAGCATTTCAGCCCGCTCCTGCCGCGGGCCGGGCGGGGCGTCTTTGCCACCCTTTCCGCGCGGGTCGGCTCGATCGGCGATAACCGGCTGGGGGGGTGGATCAGCTACCGGGCGGCAAAGGCGGCGCAGAACCAGATCCTGCGCTGCGCGGCCATCGAGATTGCGCGCAAGCGGCCCGAGGCTGTGGTCGTGGCCCTCCACCCCGGTACGGTGCGCACGGGCCTGACCGACCGGTTCCGCGGCAGCCATCCCGCCGTGGAGCCTGCCGAGGCGGCCGCCCATCTTCTCGGGGTGATCGCGGGACTGACCCCCGCACAGTCGGGCGGGTTCTTCGCCTGGGACGGGGCGGAGATCCCGTGGTGAGCCGCCTGATCCTGGTCCTGGGCGACCAGCTCACCCCGACCATCGCGGCCCTGCGCGCGGCCGACCGGGCGTCCGACACCGTGGTGATGGCAGAGGTCGCGGCCGAGACGACCTATGTGAAGCACCACGTGAAGAAGATTGCCCTCGTCCTTGCGTCGATGCGCAAATTCGCCGATCGCCTGTCGTCCGACGGCTGGCGGGTCGCCTACACCCGGCTCGACGACCCCGACAGCACCGGGTCGATCGCGGGCGAGCTTCTGCGCCGGGCGGCCGAGACGGGCGCATCGGCAGTCTTGGCGACCATGCCGGGGGAATGGCGGCTGCGCGCGGCACTCGCCGATCTGCCGATCCCCGTCACCCAGCTGCCCGATGACCGCTTCATCGCGTCCGAGGCCGAATTCGCCGCGTGGGCCGACGGGCGCAAGAGCCTGCGGATGGAATTCTTCTACCGCGAGATGCGCCGCAAGACCGGGCTCCTGATGGAGGGCGACAAACCGGCGGGGGGGCAATGGAATTTCGACCATGACAACCGCAAGCCCGCGCGCGCCGATCTCTTCCTGCCCGAGCCGGTCTGGGCGGAGCCCGATGACGGAACCGAGGCGGTGCTCGCCCTGGTCGAGCGCCGCTTCCCGGACCATTTCGGCACGCTCCGCCCGTTCCGCTTCGCCACCACGCCCGAGGGTGCGTCCCGGGCGGCGGATGCCTTCTTTGCCCACGCCCTGCCGCAGTTCGGCGATTATCAGGATGCGATGCTGGCGGGGCAGCGGTGGCTCTATCACTCCGTGCTGTCGCCCTATCTGAACATCGGCCTGCTCGACCCGCTCGATCTCTGTCGGCGGGCCGAGGCGGAGTGGCGGGCGGGCCGCGCGCCGCTGAACGCGGTCGAGGGGTTCATCCGGCAGATCCTGGGCTGGCGCGAATTCATGCGCGGGATCTACGCGCTTGCAGGGCCGGACTACACCGCGCGCAACGCGCTCGGCGCGACGCGCGCATTGCCGGATTTCTACTGGTCGGGCGAGACGGACATGGCCTGCATGGCCGACGCCATCGGCCAGACCCGGGACGAAGCCTATGCCCATCACATCCAGCGCCTGATGGTCACAGGCAACTTTGCGCTGCTGGCGGGCGTCGCCCCGGCCGAGGTGCATGACTGGTACCTCGCCGTCTATGCCGACGCCTATGAATGGGTCGAGGCGCCCAATGTCATCGGCATGAGCCAGTTCGCCGATGGCGGGATGGTGGGC
>JANNOT010000074.1:0-7251 GCA_031399375.1 Paraoceanicella sp. | reverse complement strand
CATCGCCCAGGCCCATGCCAAGGACCGCGGGCCGGGTGGCGCGGTCGTCGCCGCGGGGACCGGGGTGATCGACTTCCCCCATTTCGCCGCCACGCTGCGGGCCGGGGGCTATGGCGGCTCCCTCGTCGCGCATGGTCTTGCGGCGGAGGATGCGCCTGCGGTCGCGACCTTTCTGCGCGGGGTGGCGGGATGACCCCGCGCTGGTTCCGCCGGGGCGGCGTCACGCTGGCCTGGCATGCGGCGGAGGGGGGCGGGGTGCCGCTTGTCCTCCAGCACGGGCTCTGCGGATCGGCCGCGCAGGTCGCCGAGGTGCTGCCCGACCCGCTGCCAGGCTTTCGCCCCATGGTGCTCGAATGTCGCGGCCATGGCGGGTCGGAGCCGGGCGATTGCGCCGCCCTGTCGCTGACCACATTCGCCGCGGACCTGGGCGCCCTGGTCGAGAGCCTGGGCGAGCCGGTGGTGATCGGCGGGATTTCCATGGGTGCCGCCCTGGCCCTGCGCGTCGCCCTGCGCCATCCCGCCCTGGTGCGTGGCCTGGTGCTGATCCGTCCCGCCTGGGGGTGGGAGGAGGGACCGCCCCCCAATCTCGAACCCAACCGCGAGGTCGCGGCGCTGCTCACCCGGCTGGCACCTGGTGCGGCGCGTGCGGCGTTCCTCCACAGTCCCACCGCCGCCCGCCTGCGGGTCGAATCGCCCGACAACCTCGCCTCGCTGCTGGGCTTTTTCGGGCGCGAACCGATTGAACTGACCGCGGCGCTGCTCGGGGCGATATCCTGCGACACGTCGGGGGTCGGACCGACCGACCTCGCCGCCCTGCGGGTGCCTGCGCTGGTGGTCGGCACCGCCGAGGACGCGATCCACCCGCTGGAGCTTGCCCGCGGCATCGCCGCCCGGATCCCTGGCGCGCAGATGGCGGAGGTGTTGCCCAAGGGGGTCGATCGGCAGCGGCACCTTGCGGCCCTGCGCGCCGCGCTCGGCCGGTTTCTGGTGGAGACCGTGGCGGAGCATGTACGATGACCCTGACACCTGCGAGGCTCCCATGACCCCGGGCCCCCTGGCCACCCTGCCGCGCGATCGGCTGCTCGCGGAATTCTCGCTCTGGTCCGCCGACCTGATCCGGCTGGCGGACGACATCGCGCGGACCGATCCCTTCGTCGATCTTTGGCATGTGGACGTGGCGGACGGGCATTTCGCCCCCGCCATGCTGTTCTTTCCCGACCTCGTGGCGCGGGTGCGCGGGGCCACGGCGCGGCCGATCCACGTGCACCTGATGGTGGCCGATGCGGTGCTGATCGATCAGATCGACCAGTTCGCCGAGGCGGGGGCGGACCTGATCAGCGTCCACGCCGAGAATGCGGGGCTGGAATCGGCGTTCGACCGGATCGCGGCGCATGGCAAGGCCGCGGGGCTGGTCCTGCGGATCGAGACGCCGGTCGCGGTCGCGGCCCCGTGGATCGGGCGGATCGCGTGCCTTACCCTGCTCGGCACCGCCATCGGCGTGAAGGGGCAGGGGCTCGACCCCGCGGCCCCGGCACGGCTGGCCGAGGCGCGCGGTCTGATCGGGGACCGCGCGGTGACACTCGCCGCCGATGGCGGCATCCGGGAGACCACCGTCCCCCTGCTGGCGGGGGCCGGGGCGCAGACGGTCGTGATGGGATCGCTTGCCTTCGGCGCCCCCGATCTCGCCGCCCGCATCGCCTGGGTCCGGGCACAGGAGATGCCGCGATGATCATGACCACGGCCGAACGCCGCGCCTATCGCCAGATCTGCGGCCCCGACGGGCTGGTGATGGCCATTGCCGCCGACCAGCGCGGGGGGATGCGGGAGCTGTTGTCGCCCGATCCCGCCGGTCGCGCGGCGATCACCGATGCGATGCTGGGCGAGACGAAGGCGGACATCGTCACCCACCTCGCCGCCCATGCTTCGGCGATCCTGCTCGACCCGCTCTGCGCCCTGCCCTGGATCGTGGACCGGGACATCCTGCCGCGGGATCTGGGGCTGATCGTGGGGCTCGACGCGTCGGGCTTCGATCTTGACGGCCCCTTCCGCCTCTCGCGCCTCAGCCCCGGGATCACGGCGCGCCGGGTGCGTGCGCTGGGCGGCACGGCGGGCAAGATGATGATCTACCTGCGTCCCGACCAGCCCGCGGCCAATGCCGCGAACCTTGCCATGCTCGACGCCGTGATCGCCGATTTCCGCGCCGAGGATGTCCTGCTCGTGACCGAGTTCCTCACCTACCGCCTGCCCGACGAAAGCGCGGAGGCGTATGGGGCGCGGACCGAGGCGCTGGTGCTTGGCGGGGTGGAGCTTTGCCTTCGGCTGCACGCGAACCTGCTGAAAATCCCCTGGCCCGGCTCGCCGGAGGCCTGTGCGGCGGTCACCGCCCGCTGCGGACCCGTACCCTGGACCATTCTGTCCGCCGGGGTCGATCATGCCCGGTTCCTGCCGCAGGTCGAGACCGCGATGGCCGCGGGGGCGAAGGGCGTGATCGCGGGGCGCGCGCTCTGGAAGGATTGCATCGACCTTGACCGGGACGAGACGCGCGCCCGCCTGACCGCCCGCGCGGTGCCGCGCCTGCGCGAGCTTCAGGCGGTGCTGGCCCGCCATCGACCCGCCTGATCCGATGCCACGCGCGCTCGGCTTCGACGTCGGCGGCACGAACCTGCGCGCGGCGGTGGTGGACGGGAGCGGCCGCATCCTGATCCGGCGGGCGGAGCGGATCGGGCGCGACCCCGAGGCGGTGATCGCCCGGCTCCTCAGCCTCGGCGCCGCGTTGATGGAACCCGGGCTCGCCGGGATCGGCATCGGCGTGCCGGGCCGGGTGGACGCGGGTGCCCGCGCCATGCTGTCGGGCGGGTTCATCGACTTTACCGGATGCCGTCTGCCCGAACGGGTGGAGGAGGTGCTGGGCCTGCCCGTGACCATCGAGAACGACGCCACGATGGCCCTGATCGGCGAGACGCGGGCGGGGGCCGCGCGCGGGATGGCCGAGGCCGTGCTTCTGACCATCGGCACCGGTATCGGTGGCGCGGTCCTGTCGCGCGGCGCGATCCTGCGCGGGATGCGGGCGGCGGGGCAGCTCGGCCATGTCACCGTGGCGCCCGACGGCCCCCCCTGCCTCTGCGGTCGCACGGGGTGCCTGGAGACGCTGAGCTCGGGGACCGCCCTGGGGCGCCTGGTCGCGGCGGCGGGGTTTCCGCCGGGCACGACCGCCGAGACGTTGCTGGCCACCGAGTCGCCGCCCGCGGCCGCGCTGCTTGCCGCCTGGGCCGGACCGCTGCGCGCAGCGGCCGAAACGCTGGTCGCGGCCTATGACCCCGAGGTCATCCTCCTCGGCGGTGGTCTGGGCGGAGCCGCGGCGGCTGCGGTCGCCCGCCTGCCGCCCAACCCCGGCTGGTTCCGCCCGATCCTGCGGCAGGCGGCCCTGGGCGACGATGCGGGCGTGATCGGCGCGGCCGTCGCGGCGGGTGCGGCGTGAAGCGCGCGGTCCTGGTCAATGGCCTGCCCGCCAGCGGAAAATCCACCGTCGCGCGCGCCCTGTCGGCGCATTTCGGCTGGCCGATCCTCGCGCTCGACCGCATCAAGGAGCCGTTCTTCGACGTCACGGGGATCGGCGGCGACGGTCCGGACCGGGCGCTGAACCGCAGGCTCGGCCAGGCAGCCTTTGCCGCGGTCTGGAACCTCGTCGAGGACGCCCCCCCCGGATCGTCGATCCTGATCGACGCCTGGTTCTGGGTCCTGTCGCGTGCGGCGCAGGCCGAGGCGATCGCCCGCGCCGGGGTCACCGATGCGCCGGAGGTGTGGTGCCACGCCCCGGGGCCCGTTCTCGCTGCGCGCTACGCCGCACGCCTTGGCGACCGGCATCCGGGGCATCCCGGGGCGGACTACCTGCCCGAGCTTTCCGCGCGGGCCGCGTCGGTGGTTCCGCTCGGCCTCGGGCCGGTCTATGCCTGCGACACCACGCGCGCGCTCGACCTCGACGCGCTTGCCGCCTTCGTCACCGGAGACCGCCCATGAAACGCACCCGCGTCAACGAGATCATCGCCGACAGCGATGCCTTCATCCGCAGCCACGGCTATGTCCTGCCGCCCTTTGCCTACTGGACGCCGGAGCGGATGGGGCAGGCCCGGGACACGGCGATCGTGCGCCACCGCTGCGGCTGGGACATCACCGATTACGGGCGCGGGTCGTTCGAGACGATGGGGCTCTTTCTCTTTACCACCCGCAACGGCGATGCGCGCGACCTTACCCGGGGCCGCGGCATGCTCTATGCCGAAAAGATCATGATCTCGCGCCGTGAGCAGATCTCCCCCCTGCACCGCCATGACGTGAAGGCCGAGGACATCATCAACCGCGGCGGGGGTACGCTGGTGATCGAGCTCTACGCCCCCCGCCCCGATGGGTCCGTGGACCGCGAGGCGCCGGTGGAGGTGCCCGTGGACGGCGAGATCCGCCGATTTTCCGCGGGCGACCGCCTGATGCTCGCCCCGGGCGAAAGCGTGACCCTCCTGCCCGGCATCTGGCACGCGTTCTGGGCCGAGGGGGCGGACGTGCTGATCGGCGAGGTGTCTACGGTCAATGACGACCTGACCGACAACATCTTCGACGAACCGATCGGGCGATTTTCCACGATCGAGGAGGACGCCCAGCCGACCCACCTTCTGGTGGCGGATTACGACAGGCTCTGAGGGCGCACCCACACCGCGGCATCATGGAACGCGGCCCCGCCGAACGGGGCGACGGGATCCGCGCCGATCAGGGTGTTGATCCCCCGCCCGCCCGCATGGGCACGGTTGGGAAAGATGCTTTCCGCGATCACCACGCCCCGGCGCAGGCCGGGGGAGAACCGCAGGGTCAGCACCACCTCGCCCCGCGCGTTCCCCACGCGCACCGCGGCGCCGTCCGCCAGGCCCAGGGCCCCCGCGTCCTCGGGGTGGATCAGCAGGGTGGGCGCCCCCTCCCGGGCTGCCGACCCCGGCGTCTCGGTGAAGGTGGAGTTGAGGAAGTGCCGCGCAGGGCTGGTGGCGAGGCGGAACGGGTGTGCGTCATCCGCCGCCTCGATCACCGCCCAGTGGTCGGGCAGGGACGGCATCTCTGCGACCGGCCCCACCGTGCCGGGATTGGCATAGGCCACGCGCGGCCAGTCGGGGGCGAAGCGGAACCGCCCGTCGGGATAGGCGAACCCGTCGAGGTAATGGGCCCGGCGGAAATCGGGCTGCACGTCGCGCCAGTTGCCCGCGCGCAGCGCGTCGAGCGTGCCGTGGCCCGACACCTGCAGCGTCTCGTCGATGATCTCGGCCGGGGTCATGGCAAACCCGCGATGGGTGGCGCCGAGCCGTGCGGCAAGATCGCAGATGACGGCGTGATTGCTGCGGCATTCCCCCGGCGGATCGATGAGCTTGCCCGCCCACATGACATGGCTGTGGCCGCCGCCCTGGTAGAGATCGTCATGCTCCATGAACTGGGTCGCAGGCAGGACGATGTCGGCCATCTCGGCTGTCTCGGTCATGAACTGTTCGTGCACCACGGTGAACAGATCGTCGCGCGCGAAACCTCGGCGCACCAGCGTCTGCTCCGGGGCGACGGAGACGGGGTTGGTGCTCTGGACCAGCAGGGCCGTGACCGGCGGCCCGCCGCGCAGCGCCTCGGCATCCCCCGTCAGCACCCGGCCGATCTGGGACTGGTCAAGCATCCGCACGCCCGGGTCGCGCCGGTCCAGCCCCTCGATCAGCGACTTGTCCCAATGATAGATCGCGCCGTTGTTGTGGAACGCCCCGCCGCCCTCGTATTGCCACGCGCCCGTGACGGCGGCGATCGAGGCGGCGGCATGCATGTTCACCACCCCGTTGCGCTGCCGGGTAAAGCCGTAGCCGAGGCGGAAATACGTGCGCCGCGTGGTGCCGACCAGGGTGGCGAACGCCTCTATCTCTGGCACCGACAGGCCCGTGATCGCGGCGGCCCAGGTCGGTGTGCGGGTGGCCAGATGCGCCTCCAGCGCCGCCGGGCAGTCGGTCATGCGCGCGAGGTAGTCGCGGTCCGCATGACCGTCGCGGAACAGCACGTGCATGACCGCGCACGCCAGGGCGCCGTCCGTGCCCGGCCGCAGCACGAGAGCGATGTCCGCCTGGTCCAGCGTGGCGTTGCGGTAGATGTCGATGGCGACGATCTTCGCGCCCCGCGTCTTCCGCGCCGCCATCGCATGGTGCATCACGTTGACCTGGGTGTGGACTGCGTTGGTCCCCCAGATCACCACGCAGTCCGCCAGCGCCATCTCCCGCGGGTCGGGCCCGGCGAGCCGCCCGGTCCCCGCGATGAAGCCGGTCCAGGCCATGGTGGTGCAGATTGTGGCATACATGCCCGAATAGCGCTTGTCGTGGCGCAGCCGGTTGATCCCGTCGCGCATCACCAGGCCCATGGTGCCGGCGTAATAGTAGGGCCAGACCGTCTCCGCCCCCAGCGCCGCCTCGGCCGCGAGGAAGCGGTGCGCGATCTCGTCCAGCGCTTCGTCCCAGCCGATGCGCGCGAACCCGTCGCGGTGGCGGCGCAGCGGGTGGGTCAGGCGATCGGCGTGGTGGATCCGCTCGGCATAGCGGGCGACCTTCGCGCAGATGACCCCGTCGGTATAGCTCTGGTCGCGCGCCCCGCGGACCCGGCCGATCCGGCTGCCGTCGATGACCTCCACCTCCAGCGCGCAGGCGGACGGGCAGTCATGGGGGCAGACCGACGGCTGGCGGTCGATCCGGGGCGGCTGGGTCATCGGCATCTCTCCGCGGGTCTTGCGCCGAGAATGCCGGAGAGCGGAGGGGAATACCATGCCCCGGCGGGCGGGACCGTGCGGGATCTCGGTCCGGGCATGGTCCGGCGTGCGGGGTCGAGGGGTGCCGTGCCCCGCAAGCGCGGCCGGGGAGGGGTTGGGTGTGCGACGCGGCGATGACCAGGGGGGGCGTCAGCCCGCCCGGCGCCAGGTCTGGGCGTCGAGAAAGCGGCGCAGCGCCTCCTCGGGCATCGGCCCGGCGAAGAAATTGCCCTGCACGGTGTCGCAGCCGAGCCGACGCAAGATGGCGACCTGCGCGTCGGTCTCCACCCCCTCGGCGATCACCCGCACGCCGAGCGAGCGGGCGATCTGAATCAGCGACTCCACCAGCTGGCGCCCGGTCTCGGACGTGGCGATGGGCAGGATGAGCTGGTGGTCGATCTTGATCGCCTGGGGCTTCAGCCGCACGAGGCTGAGGATCGAGGCGTAGCCCGTCC
>JANNOT010000064.1:0-3485 GCA_031399375.1 Paraoceanicella sp. | reverse complement strand
ATCGCCCAGGGCACCGCCATCGCGACCAGCGCCATGGCCCCGAGGCTGAGCCCCCCCGTCAGCACCGAGGCGGGACGGGCGAGCCGCCTCATGGCCGCAGCATGCGCGCGAGCATGTCGCGCAGCGCGTCGGCCACCCCATGGTCCTTGGGCAGGGCATCGAGCGTGCGGTACGTGAACCAGCCGTCAACCAGGCAGATGAGAAGGGCAGCCAGGACGACCGGCGGATCGCCCAACCGGATGGCGCCTCGGGACTGGCCATGGGCGAGCGCTGCGGTCAGCGCGGCAAGGATCGTGGCCTCGGCGGTCGCCACCGACCCCGTGACGGCCGGATTGCGGGCGGCCTCTGCCACGATCTCGAACCGCAGGCGGGTGGTGGACGCCGTCTCGCCCAGCGGACCCGTCATCAGGGCGTGGATCGCCGCGACCGGGTCGGCGGCGTCCGCCACGACCTGCACGCGGGCGAGGTCGGCGGCCAGATCTTCGGCCACAATTGCAGCCACGATGTCCTCCTTGGCCGGAAAGAGCTGGTAGAGGTTGGCAACGCTCACGCCAGCGGTGGCTGCAATGTCACGGGTCGTGGCGGCATGGAACCCGGCGCGGGCAAAGACCGCGCGGGCTGCGGCAAGCACCCGGGCGGAGCGTGCGCCGCGGGCGAGCGGGTCCGGGGGGCGACCGGGGCCGCGATGGGGGAGATCCTGCACCATTGTGAATTAGAATAAGCGCTCGCTCACATAATTGCAATCCTGCGGCGCAGTGCAGGAGGATTGCCTCCAAGATCGTTTCCTGTTCCATAATCTGCCAGAATCAGAGGGTGCCCATGCCGCGTTACACTCCGCTCGTCCAGTCGCTGCCGGCCAGCGTCCCCTTCGTCGGCCCCGAGGCGCAGGAGCGGGCGCTGTCGCGCCGCTTCGATGCGCGGATCGGCGCGAACGAAAGCGTGTTCGGCCCGTCGCCGCGGGCGCTCGCCGCGATGGTGCAGACGGCGGCGGACACCTGGAAATACGGCGATCCCGAAAGCCATGACCTGCGGCTTGCGATCGCGGCGCATCACGGCGTTACCCCCGGCAACGTGGTGGTGGGCGAGGGGATCGACGGGCTCCTGGGGTACCTCGTGCGCCTTCTGGTGGCGCCGGGCACGCCGGTCGTGACCTCGCACGGCGCCTACCCGACGTTCAACTACCATGTCACAGGATTCGGCGGGCGGCTGGAGCTCGTGCCCTACCGCGATGATGCCGAGGACCTGGAGGCGCTGTTGGACCGGGCCCGGGCAACCGGGGTGCCCCTGATCTATGTCGCCAATCCCGACAATCCGATGGGAAGCTGGCACAGCGGCGCGCGCATCGCGGACATGATCGCGTCCCTGCCCGCGGGCTGCACGCTCTGCCTCGACGAGGCCTATATCGACTTTGCCCCCGAGGGCACGACGCCCCCGATCGATATCTCCCAGCCCAACGTGATCCGTCTGCGCACGTTCTCCAAGGCGCATGGGATGGCGGGGGCCCGGGTCGGCTACGGGCTGGCCGAGGCGGGGCTGGCTGCCGCGTTCCACAAGGTGCGCAATCATTTCGGCATGGGCCGGGTCAGCCAGGCGGGGGCGCTCGCGGCGCTCGCCGATCGGGGCTGGCTGGACCGGGTGCGGGACGCGGTCGCGGCCGCGCGGGAGCGGATCGGGCGGATCGGGACTGCCAACGGCCTGCGGCCCCTGCCGTCGGCGACCAACTTCGTCGCCCTCGACACCGGGCGGGACGGGGAGTTTTCCCGCGGGCTCGTGCGCGCGCTGGCCGAACGGGGGGTGTTCGTGCGCATGCCCTTCGTCCCGCCGCAGGACCGGTGCATCCGCATCTCGGCGGGGACCGACGCGGATCTCGACCTGCTCGAGGCGCGCCTGCCCAAGGCGCTTGCGACGCTGCGGTGAGTGCGTATCCCCGCGACATGGTGGGCTACGGCGCGACGCCGCCCGATCCGCACTGGCCCGGCGGGGCACGGATTGCGGTCAACGTCGTGCTGAACTACGAGGAGGGGGGCGAGAACAGCATCCTCCACGGCGATCCGGCGTCCGAGGCGTTCCTGTCCGAGATCGTCGGCGCCGCCCCGTGGCCCGGGCAGCGGCACATGAACATGGAATCGATCTACGAATACGGCAGCCGGGCCGGGTTCTGGCGGCTGCACCGGCTCTTTGCCTCGCGCGGCCTGCCGGTCACGGTATTCGGCGTCGCCTCGGCCATGGCGCGCCACCCGGAGGCGGTGGCGGCGATGGTCGCGGCGGGGTGGGAGATCGCCTCCCACGGTCTGAAATGGATCGATTACCGCGACGTGCCCGAGGATCTCGAGCGCGCCCATATCGCTGAGGCGATTGCGGTGCATGAACGGCTGGTCGGGCGGCGGCCCGAGGGGATGTACCAGGGCCGCACGTCCGAGCGCACGCTGCGCCTGACCATGGAGGCGGGGTTCGAGTATTCGGCCGACAGCTACGCGGACGAGCTGCCCTACTACGTTGCAGGCCCTGCGGGGCCGTTCCTGATCGTGCCCTACACGCTCGATGCCAACGACATGCGCTTTGCCACGCCGCAGGGGTTCAACGCGGGCGACCAGTTCCTGAGCTACCTGCGCGACACGTTCGATGTCCTTTATGCCGAGGGCGGGCGGATGATGTCGGTGGGGCTCCATTGCCGCCTGGTGGGCCGACCGGGGCGGGCGGCGGCGCTGGCGCGGTTTCTCGACCATGTCGCGGCCCATGACGGTGTATGGGTGACCACCCGCCTCGCCATCGCCCGGCATTGGCGCGCAACCCATCCGGCGTGAGGCGGACGGCCTTGCGGTCGGCGGGCCCCGCCGGCGTGCGACCGCTCCGGGGACGGGAGTGCAGGGGGGACGAAGGGAAGGGCCGCTGGCGAAGGCCGCCAGGGCGGCCACGCGAGAGCGTCGTGCCTCGCCCTTTCGGGCCGGCGGGCTAGATGGGGCGCCATGGGAAACGGGGTGCATGTCGTCTGGTTCAAGCGGGACCTGCGGGTCGCCGATCACCCTGCGCTTGCGGGTGCCGCCGCGGCGGCCGGGGGGCGGGTGCTGCCGCTCTATATCGTCGAGCCGGGGCTCTGGGCCGAGGCGGATGCGGCGGGGCGGCACTGGGATTTCGTTGCCGAGTGCCTGGGTGAAGTGCGCGATGCGCTCGGCGCGCTCGGGCAGCCGCTCGTCGTGCGGCACGGGGATGCGGTCGCGGTGCTGGACGCGGTGCGCGCCATGCACGGGATCGTGGCGCTCTGGTCGCATCAGGAGACGGGCAATGCCTGGACCTATGCCCGGGACCGTGCCGTGGCCGCCTGGGCCCGGGGGCACGGGATCGCATGGCACGAGCCGGTGCAGAACGGCGTCGTCCGCAGGCTCGCCAGCCGGGACGGCTGGGCGGCCCGGTTCGACCGGCTGATGGCCGCGCCCGAACTTGCGGCCCCCCGCCTGTCGCCGCTGGGGATCGAACCGGGGGCGATC
>JANNOT010000060.1:0-4356 GCA_031399375.1 Paraoceanicella sp. | reverse complement strand
CATCGCCCCGGCGCCGATCCGGCGGGCGGCGACCGTGCCCGAGGGGATCGACCTGTCGGCCACCGCGCTCATCGGCATCTACGGCTCGCCCCGCAGTCGCCGCGCGCTGGTGCGCCTGCCGACGGGCACCTACATGCGCCTGACGCGCGGCGACACGATCGACGGCTGGGCCGTGGCCGCGATCGGGGACGAAACGGTCCAGCTTTCGAAGTCCGGGCAGAACCAGGTCCTGCGGATGCCCACGAACTGACCGCCTGGGCTGGGATGAACCTGCGGGTCGCTCCCCGGTACGGCCCGCGATGGGCCGACATTGCCAGATCAGGCGCCGCGTGCGGCACCGGAAGGTGGGGGTCCCTCACCCCTTGACCGGCTGCCCACCTTGCTCGGATCCTGGCCGCGCGCATCGCCGTTGGATGGGGCGCCATCCCGGGCGCCGACGGTCGATGCGGCGGTGCGACGCGCCGCCCCGGCGCGCACCGTCGTCGAAGGGTGCTGCCGGAGAACCGGGATACGGCCGCCCCGTTAGACCGTGGCCGCCTGGGCCGCGCGCCAGGCGGCCCAAGCCTCGGGCGTGTCGAGGTCGATGACGGCCCCCTCGCCCTCGGTCGGCACGTCCACCAGCCGCTCGCCCGCCTCGGCGACGATTTCGCGCGCACCCCGGTCGCCGGTCAGGGCCGCGAGGTTTTCGAAATAGCGCCGCCCGAACAGGACGGGGTGACCGGGCAGGCCCGCTTGCGTCACCGCGCGCGCAATCTCCCGCCCGTCCTCGGGCGAGAACGCAGCGATCAGCCGGTCGTAATGCCCCGGTCCCACCTCGGGCATGTCGGCGAACCCAAGGATGACGGCGTCGGTCGCGGGTCCGAGCCGGGCCATCCCGGCGCGGATCGAGCTCGCCATCCCCTCGCCCGCCTGGGGGTTGGCGACGATCCCGAGGCCGAGCCCCGCCAGCGCCCCGGCCCGCGCCCCATCGGTCCGGTCAAGCACGACGTGGACCCGCGCGACCTGCGCACCCTGTGCTGCGCGCGCGGCGCGGCGCAGGAGCGGCTCGTCGCCAACCCGTTCCATCAGCTTGTCGGTCCCGCGCATCCGCCGGGCCGATCCGGCCGCGAGGAGCAGCACCTCCACCACCGGTCGCCCGGGCAGGGATGCAGGGGCGCCGCGCGGCTGCGGGCGGGTGGGAATTTCCTTCAGAAGACCCCCGACCCCCATCGCGGCGATGTCGGCCGCGCCCACAGGCACGCCGCAGGCCAGCCGCTCCAGCACCCAGTCGGCCCCGTTCAGCGCGGGCGAGCGCACGCAGCCGGGCAGGCCCACGACCGCGCGCCCGGCAAGATCGCCCAGAAAGAGCAGGTTTCCCGGATCGACTGGCATTCCGAACCGGACCAGCCGCCCGCCCGAGGCGCCGACGGCCGCAGGCCCGATATCGCCGCGGTCCTGGGTCGCAGAGCCGCCCAGGATCAGGACCATGCCGCCCCGCGCCCCCCGCACGGCCTGGGTCAGGGGCGCGAGGGCGTGGGGCACCACCACCTCCTCGACCACGGCCACGCCGAGCGCGGCAAGGCGCGTGCGCACGGCGGCGAGCCCCTTGTCCACCACGCTGTCCTTCATCCCGGCAATCCGCGTCGCGATCAGCGTCGCGTCGCCCCCGAGCGGCGGGTGGATGGCGAGCACCGGACCCGCCACGGTCGCACGGGCCGCGGCGACCGACGTGGCGGGAACGGCATAGGGCAGGATCTTGACCGTCGCCACCATGTCGCGGGCCTGGACGCGGGCCAGGTCGGGCAGCGTGGCGAGGGTGATCGCCTCGTCCACGCCGTTCAGGCGCGCGACCGCGGCCGCATCGACCCTCAGGATCCCGGCCGTCTCGGCATAGAGGTTCACCCGTCCCGTGAACGGCGCCTGCACCGACAGGCCGGGGGCATCGGGGGCGAGCGTCGCTGCCACGGCCGCCGCCGCTGCATCCTCGCCCAGATCGCCGGGGTCGAGCCGGGCGACGATCACTTCGTCCACACCCGCGGCGGCGAGGGCAGCGAGATCCGCCGACGTCAGCACGCGCCCCTTGCGCAGCCGCCCGTCCGCGAGCCCGATGGAATGGACGAGGATTGCCCCCCCGGCCTCGATGCGCGGGACGGGGCCGAACCTCATGCGGCCTCGGCGGTCCGCACACCCGGCCGGGTCTCGGGCCGGCGCAGGCGCTCGGTCATCTCGGCCAGGATCGCCACCGCGATCTCGGCCGGCGATTTGGCACCGATGTCGAGGCCGATGGGGGCGTCGATCCGCGTCGCGTCAAACCCCTCGGCCGCCAGCCGCTCCACGCGCTTCGCATGGGTCCGGGTCGAGCCGAGGCACCCGAGATAGAACGCCTCGGACCCCAGCGCCACGCGGATCGCGGGATCGTCGAGCTTGGGGTCATGGGTCAGGGTCACCACCGCCGTACGGGCATCGAGGCCGTAGGTCGTCAGCGCCGCATCGGGCCAGTCGTGCAGGATCGTCTCGCCGGGGAACCGCGCCGCCGCCCCGAACGCCTCGCGCGGGTCGATCAGCACGGTGTCGTAGCCGAGCGTGCGGGCCATATCCAGCAGGGGCTGGGCGATGTGCACCGCGCCGATCACGGCAAGCCGCAGGGGCGGATTGTGAACGCCGAGAAACCAGTCCCCGGCAAACCCCGACTTGTCGGCATGGCGCGCCGCCGCGGCTTCGGCCGCCAGCGGTTCCGCGCCGCGGCCGATCAGGCGGCGGTCCCAGGTGGTCGTGTTGACCGCATAGACCAGGGCCTCGCGTCCCGCGCGGGCGGCGACCAGCCGGTCGAGCAGGGCGGGGTCGATCCCCTGCCCGACGCCCACCGGCTCCACCATCACCCGGATGGTCCCGCCGCAGGCGAGCCCGACGGCGAAGGCGTCGTTGTCCGACACGCCGTAGGTCAGGATCCGGGGGCGCCCGTCCTCCAGCGCCTCCAGCGCCTCGGCCACCACCGCCCCCTCGACGCAGCCGCCCGAGACCGAGCCCATGATCTCGGCCTCGGCCGAGATGGCGAGTTGGCTCCCGACGGGACGCGGGGCAGAGCCCCAGGTCTCGATCACCGTGGCAAGCGCCGCCCCCTTGCCCGCCCGAACCCAGTCGAGCGCCGTCTCGGGCATCCGGTCATGGTCTGCGATCATCGGTCCGCCTCCAGCATCCGCATCAGCCGTGCCTTTTCGCCCGCATCGCCTGCACGGGTCAGCGCAATGGCGAGATCCTCGAGCGACGATACATTATGTGCCGCCCGGAAGACATCCACATGGGGCAGGAGCGCCCGGATGCCACCCGCCTTGGGCGCAAACCCGTCCCAGCGCAGAAGGGGGTTCAGCCAGATCAGCCGGCGGCAGGAAAGCTGGAGCCGCTCCGCCTCGCGCGCGAGCAGGTCCGGGTCATCGCGGTCGAGCCCGTCGGTGATCAGGAGCACGACCGCCCCCTGCCCCAGCACCCGGCGCGACCAGTCGCGGTTGAAGGCGTGGAGCGTGGCCCCGAGCCGGGTCCCCCCCTCCCAGTCCTTCGCCTCGCGCCCCGCCGCCGCCAGCGCCGCATCGGCATCCCGCGTGCGCAGGTGCCGGGTGATGTTGGTCAGTCGGGTGCCGAGGGTAAAGGCATGGACCTGCGCCCACCCCGCCCCCTTGGCGTTCGCGGCCGAGTGCAGGAAGTGGAGGAGCATCCGGCTGTAGCCCGACATGGACCCCGAAATGTCGCAGAGCGCCACGAGGTTCGGCCAACGCACCCGCCGGTCGCGCAGGCTGAGGCGCTGCACGTCGCCCCCCGCCCGCAGCGCCGCGCGCATGGTGGCGCGCCAGTCGGCGATCTGGCCCCGCGGCGCCGTGCGGGTCCGGCGCGAGGCGAGCGGCTGCACCGGAAGCTCCAGCCGCGCGATCGCCCGCCTGGCCGCCGCGATCTCGGCCGTGCCCATCTGCTCGAAATCCATGCTCTTGAGCTTTTCGTCGGCGGAGAAGGTCAGGGTGGCGTCGAACTCCATCAGCTCGCCGTCATCCTCTCGCGGCGGGGGCGCGGGGGCATCGGCCCCGTCGAGCAGCGCCTCGGCCGCCCGCCGCTCGGCCGCGGCCGCCCTGTGCTCTTCCTGCACGCCGCGCATGGCGGGGACGAGCATGGCCATCATATGCTCGAGGAACTTGGGATCGCGCCAGAACAGCCGGAACACCTGGCCGAACACCGCCCGGTGCTCGGGCCGGCTGACGAAGCATGCCTGGAGGGTGAAGTAGAAATCCCCGCGCTCGGTGAATCCCGCCGCCTCGACCGCCCGGATCGCATCGACGACCCGCCCCGGCCCCGCTGGCAGCCCCGCCTTGCGCAGCGCGCGCGCGAAATGGG
>JANNOT010000052.1:0-2542 GCA_031399375.1 Paraoceanicella sp. | reverse complement strand
CTTCGCTTAATGAAAGAAAAGACGATATTCCCCTGTTGGTTGATAAATTCCTCGAAGATATCTGTACCGATTATGGTATTACCAAAAAGCCCATCGACCAGGCAGCCCTGGAGCCCCGGGGCGGGGCCAAGCAGGCGCAGGGTGGCGATCGCCGACACGATGGCCGTCATCACGATGGACAGCATGAGCGGAAAGATGACGCCGTTCCAACGGGCGGAGAGCCGGGTCATGGCGCCGCGCGGCAGCCGGACCGGTGGATGGCGGAATGGGCGGTCACATCACGATGCTAGCGGGGGTTTCGTGAAACCGCATCCCGCAGAATGGAATTCCACGCCATCACCGCAGATTTGCGGCGTCCGTTCAGGACCCGTTAGGCCGCGCGCTGCCAAATCGGCACATTAACCACGTTGGGAGCAGGCCATGGCCGACAAGCTGCGCAGTGCCGATGACCCCGCGGGGTCACCGATTTCCCTTCCGCCGCTCACCATCGGGGCGAGTATCCTGGTCGTCGAGGATTGCCTGGCGAGTGCCGAGGCGATCCGGCTGATGGCGCGGGGCGCGGGTTTGCGGGTGCGCCACGCCAAGTCGCTCGATTCGGCCCGGCGGCATCTCGCCGCGTTCCGCCCCGCGCTCGTGATCGTCGATCTCGGCCTGCCCGATGGCGACGGGGTCGCCCTGATCGACGAGCTTGCCCGCGGTCCGGCCGGGGCGCCGCCGGTGCTGGCCATCAGCGCCGATCCCGACCGGGCGGCGAGCGCGCGGGGCACCCGGTTCGCCCTCAAGCCCTTCGCGGGGCGCGACGGGTTCATGGCGGCGGTGGCCCCGCTTCTTCCGCTGCGGCCCCTCCGCTCCGGGGCCGAGGAGGCGGGGCAGGATCTCGACGCGCTGGTGCAGGACGACCTTGCCCGGGCGCGCGCGGCGCTGACCGATGCCGACCGGGCGACCCGGCGCTATGGCGCCTGGCTCCTGCGCGGGCTTGCGGCAGAGACCGGCGACCGTGCGCTCGACACCGCCACGCGGGTTCTGATCGGCAGGCTCGATGCCGGCGAGCCCGAGGGGGCGGCGGTCGCGGCGCTTTTGAACCTCTGCGCCGCGCGGATGGGCCCCAGGGCGGTCCCCGCATGAAGGGACGCGGCACGCGCGGGCTGGACGAGGCCTGGCAGGACCTGCGGGTGCTCGCCGCCATGGCGCGGGCGCGGGATGGCGCGGCACCGGGAACGTCACCGGGAACGTCACCGGGCGCGTCACCGGGCGCGTCACCGGGCGCCACGGGCCCGGCCTATCAGGTTGCCGCAGGCGTGCTGCGCATCGGGATCGGCCAGGGATGGCGGATGCCGCTCGCCCTCCCGACGCTGCTCGCCTTTGCCCAGGCCGCGGGCGTCGGCCCGGGCCGCGTGAGCATCGTCGGCGGCAGGCCGCCCCTGGGTGAGGGTGGCGCGCTCCTCCGCCTGCCCCCGGGGGTCTGCGTGCCCGTCCGGGGTCGAGACGTGGCCCCGGCGATCGAGGCGGCGCGGTTCTGGCCCGAAGCCCTCGCCGACGCGGTCCGGGACGGTACGCTCCACGGCGCGGGGGGACGGTCCTTCACCACGCTGGTCGTCCTCGCCGATCCGCCGGATGCCGCCACGGCCCTGGCGCTCGCCGCCCTTGGCGGACGGGACGGCGCGCCCCGCGCGATCGTGCTGGGGGAGGCGGAGGGGATCCAGCGGCTGGCCGCGGTCGATCCGCATTCCGCGCTCGTCGTGATCGCGGCCGACGACATCGCGGCCCCCCATGTGGCGCCCCGTGCGCGGCGCGTGCGCGACTGGCTTGCCGCCTCGGTCGGGGCGGAGGCTGCGCCGCGACACCTTCTCGCCGTGACCCGGCGGATCGAGGGGGCGGTGGCCCTGGGCCTGCGCCACGAAAGGGTCCTCGACCCTGCGGACCCGGTGCCCGACGCGCCGATGCTGTGGTCGCCGCGCAATCTCGCCCTCGCGCTTGCCCTGGGGCCCGAGGCGGGGGCGGCACTGCGGGCAGGGGCCCATGCGCTCGACCGCCACGCGCTCCAGATCCCCGCGGCGGGCAACCTGCCGCTGCTCCTCGCGCTCTGTGATCTCTGGCACCAGGACTTGCTCGGCCTCCCCCCGGGACCCGTTGTCGTCGACGATCCGGCGATGGCGGGCTGGGATGCCCTGACGCGCGCCCTGCGCGGTGGCGCCCCCCCCGATCCGAGCGGCGTGCCCGAAACGCTGACGATGGCAGGCGGCGTGTCCCGCGCCCCGGGGTTCGGGGTCGGCTACGGGCGACGTGATGCCGAGGGCATCGGCGCCCTGATCGCCCTGGCCGAACATCGCGCGGGATATGCCGCGCGCCTGCGCGCCGCGATCCTGCCCGCCCGGACCGCGCGGACGCCCCGGCCGGATCTGCGCCTCGTGGTCTCGAACGCCGCCCCCGCCACACCCGCGCGGTGAGGGCGCCGCCTGCGCACGAACCCTCGTCACCCACAGGCGCAACGATGCCCGGATCGGCGCCCGATAGGGGTGGCCCGATGGAAGGATAGCGCGGG
>JANNOT010000014.1:0-5154 GCA_031399375.1 Paraoceanicella sp. | reverse complement strand
CCTACGCCCTGACCCTGTCGGGCTGCGAGGCGGAGGGACCGCGCGGCGTCGATGCGACCGGCCTGCGCGAGGGGTCGGTGCTCGTGGCCCTGCAACCCAGTGCGCAGGCCGGTGGGTTCGCGCTTCTGAGCCTGTCGCGCGGTCCCTCCGCCTCGCAGCCCGACAGGGTCAGGGCGTAGGCGAGCGGCGCGGGGGCGTTGCGGAACCCCTGGGCCACCGCGGTCCCGCATCCCCCGTCCGCCTCGCCCCAACCCGCCTCGGCCGTCAGCGCGACATCATCGAAGGGCTGGCGCAGGATGTCGCTGCGCCCGAGCCGCGACGCGGCTGCGAGCGGCTCGAGCAGCAGGCCCTGGACCAGCGCGCTGGGAAGCGCCTCATCGGTGGCGTCCACGGTCGCGTCAAGCGCGTCGGGGCGGACGAGAAGCGCCTCGGTGAAATGCGATCCCGCGTTCAGCGGGTCGAAGCTGCGGTCGGCCGCCTCGCGCGCCCAGTCGTCGAGCGCTATGGTGCCATAGGCGTCCGACAGCGTCGTGCCGCGGCGCCGGTCGCTCGATATGGGGGCCGCCGCCCGACGCCCGCCCCGGCGCAGGTCGTCGGCAATGCGCGCCTGACGGATGGCGTCATCCGCCCGGGCATCGTCGAGCGCCACAATGGCGCGGATGTCCGCCACCACCGGGTCGAAGGGATCGAGCCGCGCGGCGGCGTCGAGCTCCTGCCCCGCCCGGACCGGATCCCCGGCCTGTAGTGCCGCGACGGCGAGAAGGATCGAGGTTTCGGCCGCGGCAGGCTGGGCCGCGAGCGCCCGCAGGATCTGCGCCTGTGCCGCGTCCGCATCCCCTTCGACCAGCGAGAGCGTGCCCGCCCCCCGCAGGGCGAGATACCCGCCGGGATCGCGCGCGACGGCGGCCGCGACATGGCTCCGCGCCTCGGCCACCCGGTTCTGCTGCACCAGAAGCGTGGCCAGATTGGCACCCGCGACCGGATCCCCGGGGGCGAGGGCCAGTGCCTGCCGCAACGCTGCCTCGGCCCCGACGGGATCGTCCGCGTCACCGCGCGCGAGGCCGAGATCGTTCCAGTAATCGGGGCTGTCGGGATCGCGGGCGACCGCTGCCTCCCACAGCGGCACCGCCGCCTCGGCATCGCCGTAGATCGCGGCCGTGACCCGGGCGCGGGACTCGAACGCCTCTGCCCGCTCGGGAAAGCGCGCCAGAAGCTCGGCCAGCGCCGCCTCGGCACCCGCGGTGTCGTCGCGCAGGATCGCGACCTGGATCCGCGCGGCCAGGGTCGGCGCCGTCTGGGGCGCTGCGGCAAGGCCCGCGGCCGCACCGGCGAGATCGCCCGCGATGGCCGCGCGGAACGCGGATCCCAGCAGATCCGCCGACATGCCCGTGGGTGCGGGCGCCACGAAGGGTTCGCCGAGCCCGATGCGGGCATAGGCGGCCATCCAGCGTGCGGCAGCGACCCGCTCCGCATCCAGCCCCGTGGTGTCCCCGAGGGCTGCCGCGGCTTGCCCGTAGCGCGCGCGCCTCAGCGCGTCGATCCCCCTGCGGAACCGCGCCAGTCCGGCGGGGGTGGAGGAGCCGACGGAGCCGTCATCGACCGAAAGCCCGATGGGGCGGGCCGCCTGGACGGGGTCGAGCGCAAAGAGCATCTGCTCGGCCTCGCGCCGGTTGGCGACGAGCACCTTGGTCGGCACCTGACCCGGGCGGGCCACCGCATGCTCGCCCGCCTCGGCCAGGATCGCGCCCTGGGCATTGGACAGCTCCACTTGGCCATCATAGACCGAGAGGCGCGCGGTCCCGTCCCCCTCGGCCGTCAGTGCCCAGTCCGTGCCCCGGATCGCTGCGGCGGCGGTCGGGGTGCGGACCACGAGGCCGCCCCCGCCCCGCTCCGCCCGGCCCCAGAGCGTGCCCGCGCGAAGCTCCAGCTCTGCCGCGGCACCTACCGCGCGCACGAGGAGGGTGGAGTTCGGATGGAGCCGGATCACCGTGCGGTCGGCGAAGAGGATGCCCAGCAGCCCCTGATCCCCGGTCACGACGACATCGCCCGCGAGCAGATCCTGTCCCAGGGCGAGCTGGCGGTAGGACGGCGCATCGACAAAACGCACCTGCTCGCCCGCGACGCGGCTGACGACCGCGCCGGACACCGGCGGGGCCCGCGGCACGGGTGGGTCTTCGGCCACCACCGCGTGGCCGACCAGGGCCGCCACAACCGCGACACCCCAGGCCCCACACGTCCCCATCACCCTCATGGCCGCCCCGTCCCGACCCTGCGCCCTTCGTCCGGGGCGCCCGGGCGATAAGGATCGCGGGAAGCGGCGGCAAACACAAGGGCGTGATGACGCCCGGTTCCGGGCCGCCCGAGCCGGACGGCCCACGCCCTAGCCCCCCGAACCCTGGGCCGCAAACCACGCGTCATAGGCCCGGGCAGCAGCGGGGTGGAGCGGTGCCACGACGCCGCGGCTGCGCATCAGTTCGCGCTCGACGCGGTAGAGCACCGGGGCCTTGCGCCGGATGACCGGAAGGGCGGTCAGGGTCGCGCGGACGAACGCCTCGACCACGCTGTCCTCCAGCCCCGCGCGGGTGACGAGCGATGCAACGACGCCGATGGTGGCGACCGGGCCCGACAGGCCGGGATAGGCCGTCTCGGGGATTACCAGCGGCAGGTACCCCGCCGTCTGCGGAAACGCCACCGCCACCTGCGGCCCCGCCAGGGGCACGAGCACCAGGTCGCAGTCGCGCAGCGCCCGCGCGACCCCGGCATTCGGGTGGCCAAGGATCAGGAGCGCCGCATCGACGCGCCCCGCGCAGAGTTCGGGCAAGACGGCCCCGGCCTGAAGCTCGGCCACCGCTGCGAAATCCTCGTCGCGCAGCCCGAACGCGGCCATCGCCTGATCCATGCTGACATGCCGGCCCGAGGACGGATGACCGACATCGACCCGCTTGCCCACCAGATCGGCCATCCCGCCGATGTTCGCCCCGCGCCGCGCGATCAGCGTGAACGGCTCGGCGTGGAGCGACATGACCGTGCGCAGGTGCGTGTTCGGCCCCACCCGCGCAAACACCGACGTGCCGTCGATCGCGTGGCGCACCCAGTCGGACTGCGCGATCGCGAGGTCAAGCTCGCCATTCGCCAAGGCCGTGAGGTTGTAGAGCGAGCCTCGGGTGCTTTCCGCCGAACAGCGCAGGCCGCCCGGATCCTCGCGGTTCACATGGTCGCAGATCGCGCGGGCAACCAGAAAGTAGCTGCCGCCCGGATCGCCCGTGCCGACGCTCACGAAGGTCAGCGCCCGCGCCGTGGCGGGCAGGAGCAGCATCACGACGACCAGCCAGCGGAGCATCCCGTACCTCTGCACCACGACCCCCAGGCTGTCAGTGAACCACCCCCCGCCCCGTCCGCCAAGGGGGGAGATTGCGCTTGAGCGGTTTCTGCCGGCGCGCTAGCGTCGCCCCCAGCACGGTCCCGCGTGCCGCGGCGCGAGGCGCACGGATGCCGACGTTCTTCTACGACATCCCGGTCAACCTGCTCGCCATCTACTTCTCGCTGATCGCGATCGGTGCGGTGTTCTTCGGGCTGATCTTCCTCAAGCCCATCCTGCGGATCCTGATCGGGCGTCGCGATCCGGCGATCAACGACACGATCAGCCATGGGACGTCGGGCTACAGCCTCTTTTACGCGCTGCTCGTGGGCCTGCTGACGGTTGCGGCCTATGAGAACCGCGAACAGGTCGAGCAGAGCGTCCTGAACGAGGCCGCGTCGGTCGGCGCACTCTACAGCGACCTGTCCTCCTATCCCGAACCGCTCCGCTCGGACATGAAGGAACTGCTGCGCGACTACGTGCTCTTTACCATCCACAAGGACTGGCCCGCGCATCGCCGGGGAGAGGTGCTCACCGGCGGGTTTCACCGGGCGGACGCGATGCGCGCCATCCTTGCGGGGTTCGAGCCCGCCGGTGTGACGCAGCAGATCGTCCATTCGCAGGTTGTCGCCGCGTTCCACGAGTTTTCCGCAGCCCGCCAGCAACGCCTGAACGGCGTCGCGGCGCGATTGCCCGACGTGCTCTGGTATGCCGTCGGGGTCGGGGCGGTGATCAACCTGCTCCTGCTCGTGATGCTGCGCATGCCGATCGTGGCGCATTTTTTCCTCGGCGCGATCAGCGCGTTCTTCCTGGGGGTCATCCTCTTCGTCATCGTCGTGCTCGACGATCCGCTGCGGGGCGAGGCCGGGCTCGACCCCACCCCCTTTACGCTGCTCTGGGACCGACAGCTAATCTGGGACGAGCCGTTGCAGTAAGGGGGACGGGATGGCCGAGATTACGGTGCACGAGGTCGAGGGGATGCGGCAGGTCCGCATGGACATCGCGGGCGAGGAGGTGCGCGCGGCTGCGGGCGCCCTGTCCAACCTGCGCGGCGACATCGAGATGACCGCATCGCTCCCGCGGCCCGGGGAATTCATCGCCTCGCTCCTGACGAGCGAGGCCCGGATCCGGCCCCGCTTCCGCGGCACGGGATCGATCGTGCTCCAGCCCTCGCTGGGCGGGTTCCACATTCTCGATGTCGCGGGCGAGCGCTGGCTGCTCGAACCCGGCGCCTACCACGCCTCGACGGGCGACGTCCGCCTCGGCCTGCACCGCGAACGGTTCTGGCCCGGATTATGGGCCGGGGACGGAATGTTCAAAATCCTGACATCAGTGACGGGCCACGGCCGCATCGCGATCAACGCGCCCGGTCCGGTCGAACTGGTGAGCGTCGAGAATGCCGAGCTTCGCGTCCAGGGCCGCCTGGTGCTCGGCCACACCGCGGGCCTGCGCTTCTACTCCCGCCACGCGACCACCTGGCTCCAGAGCTTCATCTCGGGCCAGGAGAGGCTGCGGGTCTATGTCGGCACCGGTCAGGCGCTAGTGTGCTGGACACCCTACTGGAACCAGTATCTGTACGAGCGTGTTATTGGCTCTAATGCTACTACTAGTTTTGCGTTTGAGTAGGGTTTTTTTTGTGGGAACGGGCGCCTTGTGTGGCGCCCGTTTTTTTGTATCTGGTTGCGGGGGCAGGATTTGAACCTGCGGCCTTCAGGTTATGAGCCTGACGAGCTACCGGGCTGCTCCACCCCGCGGTGATGGTTGTGTCGTGAGAGGGAGGATGCGGTTTTTGTGTA
>JANNOT010000431.1:0-12656 GCA_031399375.1 Paraoceanicella sp. | reverse complement strand
GGATCTGATCAACCTCGAGCTCGAGGCGTTCGTGAGCGCCATCGACACCACCGTCGTCGTGCTTGCCGAGGGATTCGAAATCAACGGCTTCTCGGTCCGCCGCGCGCGCACGACGATCGAGCTGCGCGACGGGCAGAGCTTCGCCATCGCCGGTCTGCTCCAGGACAACTTCAACGACCTTGCCACCCAGGTTCCCTGGCTGGGCGACATTCCGGTGCTGGGCACGCTCTTTCGCAGCTCGAACTTCCAGCGGCGGCAGAGCGAGCTTGTGGTTATCGTGACCCCCTATCTGGTCGTGCCGACCGATGGGGACGTGCTCGAACTGCCCACCGACCGGATCCGTCTGCCCAACGAGGCCGAGCTGTTCCTGCTCGGGAGGACCGAGGGCAACCCGGTGATCCAGGATATCGCCCGCCAGGACTTCGAGGGGACCTATGGCTATGTGGCGCAGTAGCCTTGCGGGTCTCGGCCTCGCGCTCGCCGCCTGCGGCGAGGCGGGGCAGTTCGGCGAACCCGGCACGACCTTCGGCGTCGCCACGGCCGCCAACATCGCGGCCCAGACCGCCTATCCCGGCCGGAGCACGGAGCGGGCGCGCGCGCGCAGCTTCGCCGCCGCAGCGCCGGGCCGCATAACCTTTGCCTTCGGCAGCGCCGCACTCGACGACGCGGCCCGCGCCGGGCTCGCCCGCCAGGCGGACTGGTTGCGCGCGAACCCCGACGCCCGCCTTTCGGTCACGGGGCACGCCGATCGGCCGGGCACGGAGCCTGCGAACCTGCGGCTCGGGCTCGCGCGCGCCCGCGCGGTCGTGGGCGCGCTCACGGCGCTCGGGATCACGCCCGAGCGGCTCGATGCCGTGGCAAGCGCGGGCGAGCGCGCACCGCTGATCCCGACCGAGGCGCCCGAGCGGCGCAATCGCCGGGTGGAGGTGGCCCTGGCCATCGGCCCCGCCGGGCCGGTCGGCGACGGGCTCGACGGCCAGCGCGCCGAGGAGGTCTATCGCGGGTATGTCGAGGGGACCCAGGATCCCCTGCCCGAGGTCGAGCAACCAACCGTGAATTGAGTGTCCCGACCCGCCCGGTCGGGGGTATGATAACGGTCCGTCGCGGCGGTGCTGCATCCGCTCGGCGGACATCCGGGTAGGACCGGAAAGAAGGGCCATGATCCTGCAGCGCTGCCCAGTGATGCCTTTGCGCCTTCGCCCGCGACGCCATGCCGGCGCGGGGGGCGGCTTGCGTGGGCAAATGCGTCGGTGGCTGCACGAAACCCGCGCCGCGGTGACGGTCGAGTTCGTGATCGCTGTGCCGCTGCTGCTCGCCGTCCTCGCCTTCACGGTCCAGTATGGCTACGCGATGCAGGTGCGCAACGCGCTCGATGTCGCCGTGCGCGATGCGGCGCGCTACCTGTCGCGCGCGCCCATCGACCCGGTGACGGGCGTCATCCATCAGGTCTTCCTGGACCGCGCCGCAGCACTCGTCAACGAGCGGATCGCCGACACCGCAACGGTCGAGGTCGAGGATATCGTCGTCACCGGGGATTTCGCCGCGATCCGCGCGACCGCGTCGGTCGAGCTGCCGCTTCTCTCCGTGTTCGTGTTCCTGACCGGCTCCGACGATCCCGCCCGCATCACCATGATTGCCTGCGAGGGCTGGGTGATCAGCGAAACCCGGGTCCCCGGCGACCTGGTCACGGCCCTGGCCGGAAGCGATTTTTCCGACTGCGCCGACGGCGCGATTGCAGCCGGGCTGAGCGGGTAGCGGCGATGTCGCTACCCCCCGCCCTGCGCGTCTTTGCCCGCGACGACCGCGGCGCGGCCACGGTCGAATACGCGCTGGTCTTTACCCTGCTGATCGGGCTGATCTTTTTCATCTTCGAGATGGCGATGGCCTATCATTGGGCGCTCGCCGCCCAGAAGGGGGTGGAGAACGGCGTGCGCATGGCGGTCACCCAGCGGCCCATCCACAGCGCGCTGATCGGGCCGGACGGCGCGGTCCTGACCTATGCCCGCGATGGGGGCATCGCCGCGGGGACGCTCTGCTATTTCGGCGATGTCTGCGCGGCGATCCCCACCGTGAGCTGCGTGGGGGGCACACGGCTCGCCCCCGAATGCGATGCGGCGCGCTTTACCGCGCTGCTGCAGGTCGTGGGCCGACACGCCTACGGGCTTGCGCCCGAGAACCTTTCCGTGACCTATTCGGAAAGCGGGCTGGGGCGGGCCACGGAGACGGTAATCCCGATTGTCACGGTCAGCATTTCGGCGCGGGAATTCCCGCTCGCCCTGTCCTTCTTCAATGTCGAGACAAAGCTGCCGCTGGTGTCCGCCACGCTGGTGGGCGAATATCTTGGAAACTGAGGATCGGAGCTCTGCCCGATGCCCTTGCTGAAGAAGATGGTCAAGCCGGTCGATCTCTACGCGATCGGGCGCAACCTGCCGGGCTTCGGCGGGCTGCGCCACGCGCTGGACAGCGAAGCGGGCGGGGCCTGGCGGCCCTACGAGCTCGCCCCCGGGCGCGCGGCGCTGGACGGGGCGACGCGGGCGGGCGTGCGGCAGGTCGTGCTTGCCGTCGATGCGGCGGACGAGGGTGATCTCGACCCGCTGATCGACGTGATCCGCCACGCAAAGGGGCTGGGGCTCCTCGTCCTTCTGGTCGCCCAGGATCTCGGCCCCAGCGCCATGCACCGCCTGCTCAAGGCAGGGGCGGACGACTTCGCCCCCTATCCGCTGCCCGAGGGCGTGCTGACCGAGACGCTGGCGCGCCTGCGCGACCGGGCCCCGGTGTCCGAGCAGCCCGCGGCCGGGCGCAGGCGCCCGCGGGGGATGATCCTGCCGGTCTACGGCGTCGCGGGCGGGGTCGGGGCGACGACGCTCGCGGTCAACCTCGCATGGGAGCTTGCCGAGCAGACGCGCAAGTCCGGGGGCCGCATCGCGCTCCTCGATCTCGATCTCCAGTACGGGACCGTCGCCACCTATCTCGACCTGCCGCGGCGCGAGGCGGTCTACGAGCTGATCGCCGATGCGGCTACCGCGGACGAGAACGCGCTGGCCCAGGCGCTGTCGAGCTATCATGGCCGCCTCTCGGTCCTGACCGCCCCCGCGGACGCGCTGCCGCTCGATCTGCTGACATCCCAGGGGGCGGGCCGGCTGCTGGAGCTTGCGGCGGCAACCCATGATTTCGTGGTCGTGGACCTGCCCCGGGCGCTGGTGGGCTGGACCGAACTGGTTCTGCGGGTCGCCGAGACGTTCTTCGTCGTCCACGAAACCGACATGCGCAGCGCGCAGAACCTGCTGCGCCTGCTGCGCACGCTGCGGGCCGAGGATCTGCCGGTGGAAAAGCTGCATTTCGTGCTGAACCGCGCACCGGGCTTTGCCGACCTGAACGGCAAGACCCGGGTGCGGCGCATGGCCGAAAGCCTTGGCGTCGCGATTGGCAACGGCCTGCCCGATGGCGGCCGTGCGGTCGCCAATGCCTGCGACCAGGGCCAGCCGCTAGCACTCGCTGCCGGCGGCAATGGGCTGCGCAAGGAAATCCGCCGTCTCGCTGCCACGATCGCTGCACTCGCCCAGACGCGGGCGGCCCAGACCCCCTGAGCCGCGGCCGCCGGGAAAGGACAGAGCCGATGTTCCGACGCTACCAACGCCCCGACGGCACGCCGGTCCCCCCCCAGGTGGGCGAGCCGGGCGACGAGACGGTCGTCCCCGTCGCCGTCCCCCTGCGCCGCCGCACCGCGCGCGGCGATGGGGACCATTCCCCGGATGGTGGCCGCGAGGCCGGGCGCGAGGTCAAGCGCCGGCAGCGCCTGCTCGATGTGAAGGTCGATCTCCACCGCCGTCTGCTCGAGACGCTGAACCTGTCGGTCATCGACAAGGTGCCCGAGGCGGATCTGCGCCGCGAGATCGCCGTGATCGCCCGCGAGGGGCTGCGCGAGATGGCGGTGGTGCTGAACGCGACCGAGACCGACCTGCTGAATGCCGAGCTCTATGACGAGGTGACCGGCCTCGGCCCGCTGGAGCCACTGCTGAAGGACCCGACCATCAACGACATCCTGGTCAACACCCATGCCCAGGTCTTTGTCGAGCGCCGCGGGCGGCTGGAGCTGACGGCGGTGCAATTCAAGGACGAACGCCACCTTTTGCGGGTGATCGACAAGATCGTGGCAGGGATCGGGCGGCGCATCGACGAAAGCCAGCCCTGGGTCGATGCGCGCCTGCCCGATGGCAGCCGCGTCAACGCCCTGATCCCGCCCTGCGCCGTGGATGGGCCGATCCTGTCCATCCGCAAGTTCAACGAAAAGCGCCTGTCGGTGGACCGGCTGATCGAGCTCGGCGCCATGTCCGAGGAGATGGCGGCCTATCTCGAGGCGGTGGTGGCGACGCGCCTCAACGTCATCGTCGCGGGCGGCACCGGGTCGGGCAAGACCACGACGCTCAACGCACTCTCCGCCTTCATCGACAATGACGAGCGGATCGTGACCATCGAGGATACCGCCGAGCTCCAGCTCCAGCAGGTCCATGTCGTGCGCATGGAAAGCCGCCCCCCCAACGTGGAGGGTCGCGGAGAGGTGACCCAGCGCGACCTTCTGCGCAATGCCCTTCGGATGCGGCCCGACCGCATCATCGTCGGCGAGGTTCGCGGCGGCGAGGTGCTCGACATGCTCCAGGCGATGAACACGGGGCATGACGGGTCCATGACCACCATCCACGCCAACAGCCCGCGCGACGCCACCAGCCGGATCGAGAACATGATGGCGATGGCGGGGGTCGAGATGCCGCTGCGGGCGGTCCGCGCCCAGATCGTCTCGGCCGTGCAGGTCATCCTCCAGGTCTGCCGCCTGCCCGACGGGTCGCGCCGGATGGTCGCCGTCCATGAGATCACCGGGCTGGAGGGGGAGATCGTGGCGATGCAGGAGCTGTTCCGCTTCCAGCGCGACGGCGTGGACACCCAGGGGCGGGTGCTTGGCACCTTCGCGCCCACGGGCCTGCGCTCGGCCTTCACCGAGCGGTTCCGGCAATGGGGCTACGACCTGCCCGCCTCGATCTACACCCCGCGGCGGAGCGCCTGAGCCATGGCGTTCGAGCCGCTCGTCTATGTCCTGATTTTCGTCGGCGTGCTCTTCATCGTCGAGGGGATCTACCTCCTGCTCTACGGCCGCACGGTCAGTCGCGAGACCAAGGTGAACCGCAGGCTCGAGCTGCTGGACGGCGGCGCGGACCCCGAGGAGGTGCTGAACCAGCTGCGCCGCGAACGCGAACGCTTTGCCACCCGGTCCCGCCTGCCGCTGATCGGGGCGCTGTCGGGCCATGCGCTGCGCGCCAACATCGCGTTCAGCCCCACCGGCCTCGCGGTCACGATCCTGGGGATGGCGGCGATCGCCTTCGCGGCGCTGACCGTCCTGACATCGGCCGGGCTCGCGGTGCGCGTCCTGGTGGCGCTCGTCTTCGGCTATGGCGCGGTGTTCCTGTGGCTGCGGGCCAAGGCGAAGAAGCGCATCTCGCTGTTCGAGGAGCAGTTCCCCGACGCGGTCGAGCTGATCGTGCGGGCGCTGCGGGTAGGCCATCCGCTGTCCTCGGCCATCTCGGTGGTCGCAAGCGAGATGCCCGACCCGCTCGGCACCGAGTTCGGGCTGATCGCGGACGAGGCGACCTACGGCATGGAAATCACGGAATCGCTCGAAAAGCTTGCGAGCCGGGTGGAGGTGCACGACCTGCGCTTTCTCGCCGTCGCCGTCTCGATCCAGTCGCGCTCGGGTGGCAATCTGGCCGAGATCCTCGAGGGGCTGGCCAAGGTGATCCGCGCGCGCTTCAAGCTCTTTCGCCGCGTCCGCGCGATCACGGCCGAGGCGCGCTGGTCGGGCTGGTTCCTGTCGCTCTTTCCGGTCATGGCGCTTCTGATGGTGCAGCTCGTCCGGCCGGACTACTATGACGCCGTGCAGGCGACCCCGTTCTTTACCCCCGCGGCGCTGCTCGTGGCGGCGCTTCTCGCGGTCAACGTGGTCTTCATGCGCATGATGGTGAACATAAAGGTCTGATGGGGGATGGAGATCGCCGGGCTGATCGAGGAGGGGCGCGCGATGCTCGTGGCGGCCTTCGGGCCGCTGGGGCCCATGTTCGCGCTCGGCGCCGCGGGCATCCTGCTGGTCGCGCTCTCGGCCCCCATTGCCCTGCGCCGCCGCCCCGATCCGTTCCAGAAGCTGGTGCAGGGACGCAGCGCCGTCGCGACCACGGGCGAGGTGTCGCGGGTGACCGAGGCCCTGCGCACGGATGGCGGGCGGACGAGCGGGCTGGAGCGGTTCGCGAGCTTTCTCGAACCCCAGAACGAGAAGGAATTCTCCGCCGTCCGCCTGAAGCTCGCCCAGGCGGGGTTCCGCACCAAGGGTGCGGTCAGCTCCTACCATTTCGCCCGCGCCGCACTCGGCATGGTCCTGCTTGCGGTGGGTCTCGTGTCCAGCCTCGTGGCCCCGGGCGAACAGTCGCTGCCCCAGGTGATCGCCTCGGTCCTGCTGCCCGGCGCGGCGGGCTACTACCTGCCGATCTACTGGGTCACCCGGCGCCAGCAGATCCGCCAGCAGGAGATCGCGAACGCCTTTCCCGACGCGCTCGACCTCATGCTCGTCTGCGTCGAGGCCGGTCAGTCGCTCGACCAGGCGATCCTGCGCGTGGCGCAGGAGACGCGCGGCTCCCACCCCGTGCTGTCGGAAGAGCTGGAGATCGTGGCCAACGAGATCCGCGCGGGCAAGGACCGCGTCCAGGTCCTCCGCGATCTCGCCGAGCGCTGCGGTGTGCCCGATGTCGCGTCCTTCACCACCGTGCTGATCCAGTCGGCGACCTACGGCACCTCGGTCAGCACCGCCCTCCGGGTCTATGCGGCCGAGATGCGCGACAAGCGGGTGCTGCGGGCCGAGGAAAAGGCGAACGTCCTGCCGACCAAGCTGACCATCGGAACCATGCTCTTCACCGTGCCGCCGCTACTGATCATCCTGATCGGGCCGTCGCTCTACGAGATCTATCGCACCATCGGCGGGGGTGGCCCGTGAAGCTGGCGCTTGCCCCGCTCGTCCTCTGCGCCTGCGCGGCGGGCGAGGTCCGGCTGGCCCCCGCACGCGAAGGGGTGCCCGCACCCGGGTATGCCGCCGCGGCCGTGGCTGCCGATCCGGTGATCCGCGGCCACCGGCTTTTGTCCGTGGGCGAGCCGGAGCTGGCGCTTGCGGCGTTCTCCGAGGCGCTGGTCAGGCCGGGTTTCGGCCCCGCGGCGCTGGTGGGCGCGGGGACCGCCTGCATCCAGCTCGGGCGCCTGGCGCTGGCAGAGCGCTACCTGTCCGCGGCCGTGGCGGTGGCCCCCGACCTTGCCGTTGCCTGGAACAATCTCGGCGTCCTGCGCTATGCCCGGGCCGATTATGCGGGGGCCGAAACGGCGTTCGTGCGGGCAGGGATCCTGGCCCCCGACGCTGCGGTGACCCAGAACCTCGCCCTCGCCCGCCAGCGACGACGCCCGGCGGTGGATTTCGGACCGCTCGGATCGCCCTGGCAGGTCGTGTCCCAGGGCGGCGGGCGGTACCTGCTGGTCGAACGCGCCGCCCCGGCCGGGGGGGCCTGAACGGTGGGCCGCCGCATCGCCGCCGCGCTTCTGGTACTCTCCGCCTGCGGGCCGACGGCGGATCCGCTGGGGGGCGAGACCCCCGTCGATGTCATCGATGCCACCAATCTCGGCGGTCTGATGCTGTCGGTCGCGGACCCCGAGGAATCGGTGACCTATTTCCGCTCCGCGCTCGCCAAGGACCCGGGGCGGACGGATTTCAAGCGCGGCCTTGCCATCTCGCTTGCCCGCACGGGGCGGAGCGCAGAGGCGGCCGCGGCCTATCGCACCCTTGTCGCCGACCCCGGCGCCACGGCAGAAGACCGCCTGGGCTATGCGGAGACCCTGGCGCGCAACAATGACTGGACGGAGGTCGATGCGCAGCTCGCTGGCCTGTCCACCCAGGGCGGGGGGTATCGGCTGACCCTGCTGCGCGCCATGCGCGCCGACCAGGCACAGCAATGGGATGCGGCGGACCGCGACTATGCCGCGGCCCGCGCGCTCGCCGCCCAGCCCGCCCCGGTCCTGAACAACTGGGGCGTCTCGCGCATGTCCCGGGGGGATTATCCGGGAGCAGAGCAGGCGTTTTCCGAGGCGATCGTGTTCGACCCGTCGCTCTTCGGCGCCAAGAACAACCTCGCCATCGTCCGCGGGCTCCAGGGCAAGTTCACCCTGCCCGTGGTGCCGCTGACCGAAGAGGAGCGGGCCATCCTCCTGCACAATCTCGCCCTCGTCGCGCTGCGCCGGAACGAGATCGCCCTCGCCCGCGGCCTGCTGGAGGAGGCGGTGGCGACCCACCCCCGGCACTTCGAACCCGCCGTCGCAAAGCTGGCCGCGCTCAGCGGCGTCGTGGTGCGCTGACGCGATGGGGGCGACGGCCGCGTCGGTGTTTCTCGCGGCTCTTCTGCTCCCCTGCCTCTATGCCGCCTGGACGGACCTGAGCGCATTGCGCATCCCCAATGCGGTCGTGCTCGTCTGCGTTGCGATCTATGTCCTGCTCGGGCCGATCGTCCTGCCGCTGGACGCCTATCTGGGGCGGTTCGTGCCCGCGGCCGTGATGCTGGTGATCGGGTTTCTGCTCAGCCTCACCGGGCAGTTTGGGGCGGGCGATGCGAAATACGGCGCCGCGCTGACGCTCTTCATCGCGCGCGAGGATCTGGCGACGGCGATGCAGATCTATGCCTTCATGGCTCTGGCGGGGGTCGTCGTGGTCCGGGGCCTGCCGCGCCTTGCCCCACCGCTCGCCACCGCGCTCGGCTGGCGGTCGTTCCGGGTCACCCGGGCGTTCCCGCTGGGGCTCGCGCTGTCGGGGACCGTTCTCTTCTACCTCGCGCTTGTGATCGCCGTTCAGCGGGCGGGCACGTAGAGCACCGCGGTCGCATCCGCCTCGACCTCGACCCAGGCGCTGCCCGACAGCGCCTCGAGCGCGAGCGCGCGGGCGAGGGGCGAGAACGGGCAGCGGGGCACCAGCACCCAGCCCGCCGTCGCGGCCCCCGTGGCCCCGCCATAGTACCAGGGGCTCGCCGTCAGCAGGGGCGGCCCGCCGGTGAACATCCATTCGGCGTTGATCAGATCCGCGGCCAGCCCCGGCTGGACCGCAAGCGCGGGGTGCCGCCCGATCAGTGCCGCGCGCGCGCGCAGTTGCCCGACCAGCCCCCAGGTGGTGCTGCAGGCGGGATAGGACCGGCCCGAGAAGGTGACGGGAAGATCGTCCGCGATGCCCCGGCGGTCGAGCGCCGCACGGTCGGGGGTTCCGAGCGGGACCTGCGCCCGCATCCGCGTGCCCCGTTCGCTCGCGAACACCAGATCGTCCCAGCCGGGCCGCTGCAGCGGGGCGAGATAATCCGCCCGGTCGATGGCAAGCTGGCGCCAGGGGCTCGCGAGCGTGTTGAAGACCAGGGGCAGCGCCTCCACCCCCGCGACGAGGGCGAGTGCCGCAAAGATCAGCCGGGCCGGGCGCCCCAGCACCCGCGCCCCGTCGGCGAGCCGCGCGCGCAGGGACCACACCGTGACGCCAAGCGGGACGAGCCAGACCGGCGCATTGCCCCAGTTCTGGTAGGTGACATAGATCATCCCCGGTGCGGCGAGAAACAGCATCAGTCCCGCGGCGCGCGCCCCGGCCAGTCGCAGCGCAACGATGCTGCCCAGAAGCGCGATCGTCGCGGGCAGCGCGTGGGGTGCCCCCAGCACCTCCAGCAGCGGCGCGCCGGGCCGCGCGCGCATCTCGGACCCCGCCACCATGATCAGGTCGCGGGCATAGGCGATCCAGTAGCCCGGCCCCCCAGCCCAGAGTGTCACGAGGATCGCCGCCGCAAGCCCCGCCGCAAGCGCCGCCCCCCCCGCCCCCCAGCGTCGGCCGGTCACGACCCAGGCGAGCGCGGGGGCGACCAGCGCCATCAGGTAGGTCATCTTGATGAGCGCCAGAAGGGCGCCGCACAGCCCCAGAAGCGCCCCGTCCACCCAGTCCGGCCCGAGCCGGGACGGCAGGACGAGGAGGAGGAACGCAAGCGAGAAGATCGCCCAGCCCCAGCGGTTGTAATGCATGGCGAAGGTCAGGCCGGGCAGGCTCGAATCATGGATCAGCGCCGCCGCCTCTGCCATCGCCCAGATCCCGAACGCCAGCGCCACCCGTGGCCCGAGACGCGTCGCGCGGAGCCAGACGATATGGGGGATCAGCAGCAGCGCCATGGCGAGGTTGGCGAGCGCAAGGCTCGTCCCCGGACCGGCGCCGAGCGCGAGCGGCACGGCGATCGTCGCGAAGCTGAGCACGCCGAGCGGGGTCGCGAAATCGAGATGCGGCCGGGCCCCCCCGACCAGACGCATCGCGCCGTCAAGCGCGTGGAGCACGTCGCCCTCCACCGCGTTGACCGCCATCCCGCCGGGAAGGAGAAGCAGCAGCGCCAACCCGGCCCAGACGACGAGCAGCAGAGCCACAAGGCGCCAAAGGCCGGTCCCGCGACGCGTCGCCCCGTCCTGCATCCAGAGCACCCCCCAGCCGCGCGGACCCGCCCCGCGGCGCGAGGCTAACCGACCCGACGCTGCGGGGGAAGCCTCTGAAATATCAGGGCCAATAGGGATCGTCGCGGTACCAGTCGCCCTGGACGACGTAGCCGCGGCGGTAATGCGGCCGATAGGGCGCGTGGACGCCGAGGCCGTAGCCATACCCGATGCGCCCGGAGCCGAACCCGAAGCCGAACCCGACCTGTGGCCGGTAGCGCCAGCTTTCCGACCGCCCGTCGCGATAGGCAAGCTCGAACGCACGCGCCGTCTCCGGCGGGCAGATGCGCGATGCGCCCCGCCCGGCGAGGCCGAGCCGGTAGCCATTTTCGGGCGTGCAGTAGACCGCCACGCCCGCGTCATGGCCGGCCGAGAGCGCCCCCGCATCGCCCTTGCCGAACGGCGCGCAGTCGCTCAGGCGACGCTGGAGCGCATCGGCGCCCCGCCCGGCCCGGCCATCGGCATATCCCTGCGCCTCCCAGTCGATCGTGGCGCAACGCTCCGCGGTCATGGGTTCGGGCGCAAACGCGGTGCAGGCGCCGAGGGTGAGTAGCAAAAGGACGACAAGGGCTGTGCGCATGATCGACGATCATACCCCAGCGACAGGCGGGGCGCATCCCCCCCTTGCCCCCGCGGCACCGCGGCTTAGGGTGCCACCCCATGGTGCCCGCCCCCTTCGATGCTTGGTTCGCTGCCCGTGGCTGGTCGCCCCACCCGCACCAGCTTGCGTTGCTCGCCTCGCGCGCGCCGGCCACGCTTCTGATCGCGCCGACCGGGGGGGGCAAGACCCTGGCGGGGTTCCTCCCGTCGCTCGTCGAGCTCGCCGGGGCGCCACGGGCGGGGCTGCACACCCTCTACATCTCGCCGCTCAAGGCGCTGGCGGCCGACATTCGGCGCAATCTCGCGGCACCGGTCGAGGACATGCACCTGGGGATCCGGGTCGAGGACCGGACGGGCGACACCCGGCCCGCGCAGCGCGCCCGCCAGCGGGTGGACCCGCCCCATATCCTGCTGACCACGCCCGAGAGCCTCGCCCTGATGCTCTCCTACCCCGAGGCGCCGCAGATCTTCGGCGGGCTGCGCCGGATCGTGGTGGACGAGATCCATGCCCTGGCCGAAAGCAAGCGGGGCGACCAGCTCATGCTGGGGCTCGCCCGGCTTGCGACGCTCGCGCCGGGCGCGCGCCGGGTGGGGCTATCGGCGACGGTCGAGGATCCGCCAGCACTCGCCCGGTTCCTTGCGCCGCAGGGCTGCGAGATCCTGCATGCCGATCCCGGCCCCGACCCCGACATCGCCATGATGGCGACGGCCGAGGCCGCGCCCTGGGCGGGCCAGGGCGGTCGGCACGCGGCGGCGGACGTGATGGAGGCGATCGCGGCGCACCGGGTCACGCTCGTCTTCATCAACACCCGCGCGCAGGCGGAACTGTTCTTCCAGGCGCTCTGGGCGGTGAACCCCGACAACCTGCCCATCGGGCTGCACCATGGCAGCCTCGCGCGCGAGGTGCGCGAGCGGGTGGAGGGCGCAATGGCCACCGGCGCGCTGCGGGCGGTGGTCTGCACCGGCTCGCTCGACCTCGGGATCGACTGGGGCGACGTGGACCTGGTGATCCAGGTCGGCGCGCCGAAGAACGTGAAGCGGCTGGTCCAGCGGATCGGCCGGGCAAACCATCGCTACAACGCGCCGTCCAAGGCGCTGCTGGTGCCTGCGAACCGGCTGGAGGTGGTGGAATGCGTCGCGGCGCTGGAAGCGGTGCAGGCGCGCGACCTCGATGGCGACCCGCGGGCGGCGGGGCCGCTCGACGTGCTCTGCCAACACATCCTGCTGACCGCCTGCGCAGGCCCCTTCGACGCGGATGCGCTGCTCGCCGAGGTGCGGGGGGCGGGGCCCTATGCCGAGCTTTCCCGCGCGGCCTTCGACGACTGCCTCGACTTCTGCGCCAGCGGGGGCTACGCGCTGCGCGCCTATGACCGCTGGCAGCGGCTGGTGCAGGGGACGGACGGGCTCTGGCGCCTGCGCGACCCGCGCGCGGTACGCGACCTGCGCATGAACATCGGCACCATCGTGGACACCGAGACGCTGAAGGTCCG
>JANNOT010000421.1:0-2387 GCA_031399375.1 Paraoceanicella sp. | reverse complement strand
ACCCGGTCGATGACGACATTCTTGCCCCCCTGCACGCCCACGGCCACACCGGTGGGAAAGCCCACGATGGGGGAGTTGTACTGGGCGTCGGTGGTCATCGGCCCGTTGGCGGGGTTGAACGCCCCGGGGTCGCCCGCCTGGGTGATCCGGCCCTCCATATGGATGTCGCGGATCGTCACGTTCTCGGAATTGTCGATCTTGATCATGCGGTTGGAGCTCGGATCGTTCGCCTGCATGATCCGGAAGTCCAGGTTCTCGACAACCACGTTGCTCACGTTGTTGAGCGTGAGGCGCCCGGTGAAGAGCGCCGGGTTGTCGGGATCCGCGCTGGTGATGGTCAGCGCCGATACGTAATCCTTGTTCTGCAGGGTGACTGCGCCATAGGTCCCGGGCGCAAGCCGGATTTCGTCCCCCCCCTGGGCCGACTTGAGCGCCGCGGTCAGCTCTGTCGTCGTCTTGACCGAAATAATCATGACTTACCCCTTTCCTGCGCGCGCCGGTCAGAGCGCGGCATTCCCACACGATGCCAGACACCTGGAATCTTGCTCCCAGTCCCGGGAATTTATTTACATGTATGGAGAGGGAACTTCTAGTCTGCACCAGATCTTTAGTAACAAAACATGTGTCTAAACGACTAGTTAAGTGGCGTTATTTCAAATAAAACGACGTTTTTTTTATAACATTGCAAGAGGGCGCGCATCGCCCCATCCGGTGTGCCGCGGCGCTTCAATTCGCCTCCCCGATCTCCTAGAACGTGCTCGGACCCGTCCGGGCGGTACGGGGGGGGAGGCGGCATGCGGCAGCGAATTCTGAGTCTGGTGCGGATGGGGCTGCGCTGCGTGGCACCCGTGCTGCACCGGCCGGGCCGTGTGCTGCTCGTGCCGCCGTCGGACATGGGCAGCCTGGGGGACCAGGCGATGCTCGATGCAGTCGGGGGTGCGCTGGTTGCGCGGGGGTATGCGCTCGCCATCCTCAACGCCGATCCCACGGGCGCGCGGATGGCGCTGCGCCAGCCTGCGGACTGGATCGCGGCCGGGCCGGGCTGGCGGGGGCGGCTTGCGGCCGAGGGGGCGGTGGCGCGCGCCGCTGCCGTGGGGGTGATCGGGGCGGATGTGATCGATGGGGTCTACGGACCGCTGCGCGCGGTCTTTCGCGTTGGGCTCGTGGTCGGGGCCGAGGCGATCGCGGCTACCGCTTCGGGGGGGCGCCCGGGTCGGGGGGGGCGGGTTTTCGGGTGCTCGATCTCGCCCACGCCGGCCCCGGCGGTGATCGCGGCGATGCGCGCCCTTGCCCCGGGCCGGGTCCTGACCCGCGATCCGGTGTCCCGGGAGCGGCTGTCGGGCCTGCTGGGATCGCCCGTGCCCCTGGTCGCCGACCTCGCCTTCCTGCTGGTGCCCGAACTGCGTGCCCCCGCGGCCCGGGCGGCGGCGGATTGGGTGGCGGTGCGGCGGGCAGCCGGGGGGCAGGTCCTAGCGGTGAACGCCAGCGGGCATACGGTCGGCGCCATCCCTGGGGATGGGGTTGCCGTCCACGCGCGCCTGCTCGGGGACTGGCTCGCCGGTGACCCCGCGCGCGCGCTCCTCCTGCTGCCCCATGACCTGCGGCCTGCGCCGGTGGGCGATCTCGCCCCCCTGGCCGCGGTCGCGGCGGCCCTTGCGCCGACCCATCCCGGGCGTGTGCACCTGCTGGAACCGCCCTTCGATGCCTGGGATCTCAAGGCTTTGGTCGGGCTGGCCGACGCGGCCCTGACGGGGCGGATGCATCTGGCCATCGCAGCCCTCGGCATGGGTGTGCCGCCGCTCTGCCTCGTCTATCAGGGTAAGTTCGAGGGGCTGATGCAGCATTTCGCGCTTGCGGGCCTGCTGCTTGCCCCCGATGCGCTGGAGGCAGAAGGGGCGGCCGCGCTCGACCGGCTGTTCGCCGACCTGTCCGGGCTCCGCACAGCCGTCGCCGCACGGTTGCCCGCGATCCGTGCCCTGTCGGAGGCGAACCTGGACTGGCTACCGCCCCGGGCCTGACAGGATCTGGGCCGACCCATGAAAAAACCCCGGAGGACGTGCCCCCGGGGTCTGGATATACTAATGCCCCACAGGGACCCGGTACATGTCCGATATCAGACGGCGCGACGACGCGCTGCCATGAACCCGAGGCCGCCGAGGGCGGTCAGCATCAGGGCGACAGAGGTCGGGATGGGAACCGCCTCGACGCTCACCGAATCGACGTCAAAGCCGTCGCGGCTCTGGTTCGCGACGCCGATGCCGAGCAGGTTGGCCGCCGCAACGCTGCGGTCCACGAGCGCGAGATAGGTGAACGAGCCCGAGATGATGATCGAGGCACCGGTCTGGGCATCGCCGTTGTCGAGGAAACCGACCGAGGTGAAATCGCTC
>JANNOT010000353.1:0-3060 GCA_031399375.1 Paraoceanicella sp. | reverse complement strand
CAGCGGTGAGCGCGGCCAAATGCGCCTCGGCCTCGATGCGTTGGCCGCGGTCGTACGTGCGGACATGGCAGGCGACTTCGGTGATCCCGTTCAAGACGCGAACCTGGTGTCACAGCCGGTGGGGGCGTGAGTGATCTACGTTCTGCGGAAGGGCCGTGCGGGAAGTCGGTAGGGCGATAGAGCGATCGGGCTCGTCTTCTCCGCGCAGCGGTAGGGAAATTGGTGGCCGGTGCGCGGGCGCCGCGCGGCGAGGCCGCCGGTCGGTGGTCCCTGAGCGGGGCGCCGGCCGGCGGCCAACGCCCGGCTACTCGGTGTCGAGCGGCGCGCCGTGCACCTCGCGCGGCTGCCGATAGGGCTGGCCGGTGAAGCGCAGGATCGTCGCGTCGTCGACGAGCCGATCCGCGATGGCCACGGCCTGCCCGGGCGAGGGCAAGAACTCCCCCCAGTGCTTGAACGGCAAATTCGACACGACAATCGTTGAACGCTGACGATAGCGGGCGCACACGACCCGGAAGAGCTCATTGGCGGCGTCACGGCCCAGGTCAGAAAATCCTGCGTCGTCGAGAATCAAGAGATCCGTGGTGGTGACACGACGAAAGATCTTGCGGTAGGTGCCGTCGGCGCGGGCGGCGTGCAGGGTGCCGAGCACCTCGGCCATGGGGGCGTAATAGACCCCGAGGGCCTGGGAGCAGGCGGCATGGCCGAGGGCCTTGGCGACCGTCGTCTTGCCCGTGGAGGGGCGGCCGACGAGGAGGATGTTGCGGTGCTCGTCGATGAAGCGGCACGTGAGCAGCTCCTTGATCACCTGGGGCGCGAGCTGCGGGCGCGCGGCCCAGTCGAAGCCGTCCAGGGCGCAGGGCGGGCCGAGCTTGCTCCAGCGGCGGCGGCGCTGGAGCTTGCGCTCCCAGCGCGCGTGCTGCTCGGCGTCGAGGAGCTGGCGGAGGAACTCCGAGTACGCGGGATGCGTGGCCTCGGCCTGCGCGAGCAGGTCCGGGAGGCCGCGGGCCGCGGTGGTGAGGTTGAGGCGCTCCAGGAGCGTGCGCACCTGGCCGAGCGGGTCCGCCGTCTCGAGCTTACGCGTCATGATTCTGGCCTCCGGTGGGGGGCATCGTGTCCAGGGTGGAGTCCCGAGGGGATCCCGGGTCGATGTCATCGAGGGCGCCGAAGGCCTCGGGCCGGGGCGACAGCGTGCCCGGGGCGGGTTCGGGGACGACGGTGGGATGGGCGCGCTGCAGGATGCGCTCGACGGCGCGGGCGTTGAAGTTGCGGTAGGCGGCGGCGTGCGCGAGGGCGTGCTGCACCGCCTCCGTCCCGTAGAGATCCACGAGCGCATCGATCGCGCGCAAGTGAATGGGGGTGAGGGTACTCATGCGCTGCGTGAGGCCCTCGAGAAACGCGTGGGCGTCCGGGAAGCGGGCGAGGAACGCGGCCGCCTGGACCGGGCGCGCGCGGGGCGGCCGCGGCGCGCCCGGGGGCGGCGCCGGCGTCGGGAGGCGCGTGGGCACCTCGGGCATGCGGTGCGCGGCCACGACCGTGCCCGCGGCGTCGAGGATCTGCACGTGGGTGGGATCGATGCGGACGTGCACCGGGCCCGCATCCCCGAGCGTGGCGGGCACCGGGTAGTAGGAGCCATCGACGGGGATGTAGCCGTCCTTCTGCACGGTGCGCGTTTCCTCGCGCGCGGCAGGCACGTCGAGGGCGGGCAGCGCGATGAGACACGGCTGCTCCTCGGCGAAGGCCTCATCGATGCGGCGGCGGGTGGTGCCGTGCACGCGGACATTGGCGACGGTGTCCAGCCACTGCCGGCATTGCGTGTTGAGATCGTCCCACGAGGCGAACGCGCGGCCGGCGAGGAAGTCGTGCTCGAGGTAGTGGAAGGGGCGCTCGACCTTGCCGCGCCGCTCCTTGTGGCCGGGCCGGCCGACCGACGGCTCGAAGCCATAGTGCGCCGCGAACTCGAGGAACGTGGGATGCCAGCGCGGTTTCCCGTCGACGCGCCCGAGCGTGATCGTGGTCTGGTTGTCATAGGCGATGCGGCGGCAGAGGCCCTGGTGGTAGCGGAAGGCCGCCTGGTGCGCCCAGAGGAGGGTCGGCAGGCGCTCGTCGCGGAAGAAGGCCACGAACAGGCGGCGGGAGTAACAGAGGATCAGGCTGAAGGCGTGCACGATCGTCTCGCGGGTGGCGATCGGCACGCGGTACGGACTCCAGTCCGACTGGGCCTGCTCGTTATGGAAAGTTTCCCATAACGAGCATTATGGTGAGTCCCCCGTTATGGTGAGGAGCCTGGTGGGCCTCGCGTAAGGGTCCGCCGCGTCGTCGTTCTTCGTTGCGCCGGCTCCCATAATTCCTCCTCTGGGGCGGGCGTCTATCCCGCCTCAAGAAGGAGGCCCCTATGTTTGCTCGCTACTGCGCCGGCCGCTGCCCCGCCACCGACTACGTGCAGCGGTACCGAGGGTCCCCACACAAAGCGCGCCTCGATCACGTCACCGCGTCCTTGGTGGCGCACCGCTACGGCGAGGCGGTCGTCGCCCAGCACCTGCGCGAGTGGATGCGGTTCACGAGCTATCTCGAGGCGCAGGGGGGCGCCCTCCCATCGAGCGTCCACGCCCCCGAGGCACAGGCCTACTTGGCCCAGCGGTTGCCGCATGGGAGCGCCAGCCGGCGCCGGTTCCTCCGCGCCTCCGTACGGATCCTGCTCGAAACCGACGAGCGGGGACACGTGCGCCGCCGCGTCGGCACCGCGCTGGCGCCCACGCTGGGCGTGGGATTCGAGCCCGAGGTGCACGCCTATCGTCTGTTTCTCCACGAGCATCGCGGGCTGGCTGGGCGCACCGTCGGCAGACGGGCCAGGCAACTGGGCCAGTTCGCCGCATTCGCGGAGCAGGCCGGTGTGTCAACCGTCGCGCACCTCCACGCCGCCCCCATCCAGCAGTTTTTTGCGCAGCTCACTCAGGCCCCGGTGACCCGCCTCACCTATGGCGTGACCCTCCGGAGCTTCCTGCGCTGGGCGTTTGTCGAGGGGCGGCTGGCGCGGGACCTTACCGCCGCCACGATCGCGAC
>JANNOT010000338.1:0-2747 GCA_031399375.1 Paraoceanicella sp. | reverse complement strand
GGCACCGGCGGGGGCGCGGCGTACGTCGCGGCCAAGCACGGCGTGATCGGGCTCACGCGCCAGATGGCGGTGGTGTACTCCTCGCGCGGCGTGACGATCAACGCGGTGTGCCCGGGGCCCATCCTGACCAACCTGCGCCGGCACTCGCAGGAGATCCTCGGCCCCGACATCCCCGACATGAGCGCGCGCGGCATCGCGGTGAACGACGAGCAGGTGCGCCAGGTGGTGCCGGCGGGGCGGCGCGGGACGGTGGAGGATATCGCGTCGGCGGTGTGCTATCTCGCGTCGGACGAGGCGGGGTACATCTCGGGGCATGCGATGCTGGTGGATGGCGGGTGGCGGGCGAAGTGATCTCTGAGGGGGGCGCGGGCCGCCGATAAGGGTCCAGCTGCTTTGTTGGCGCCCGCGGCTGGGGCGCACAACGTACAGTGAGTCCGCCTCGCGCCCGGCGGGGGGGCGCCGCCTCGCAGCTGGACCCTTCTCGGCGCCCCGGCCGGGGGCGCGAGGTGGGGGGCGCGGGCCGCCGATAAGGGCCCATCTGCTTTGTTGGCGCCCGCGGCTCGGGCGCTCAACGTACAGCGAGTACGCCTCGCGCCCGGCCTTCGGGCGCCGCCTCGCATCTGGACCCTTCTCGGCGCGCTAGCCACGCTAGCCGGTTCTCTCCGACAGGCTCCTAGCGCTCCCGGCCTAGAACTCGACGTCGAGCTCCTCGATCTCGTCGGGTTCGGTGCGGGCCGCCTCGACCCAATCGACCATGTCGGGCAGCGCCATGATGCGCCGGCCATAGGCTGCGCACTCGTCGTCGAGGGCGACGTCGTAGGTGAGAAAGCGCGTGACCACCGGCGCGTACATGGCGTCGGCCATGCCGAGCTTGCCGAACAGGTAGGGGCCTTTCCAGGTCGCGAGGCACTCCCGCCAGATGGCCGTGATGCGCTCGATGTCCGCCTTGGCCCCCGACCAGATCTTGAAGCTCGGGTGATGGGCCTTCAGGTTCATGGGCAGGGCCGACCGGAGATTGCTGAACCCCGAGTGCATCTCGCCGCAGATCGAGCGGCACTGCGCCCGCGCGACGCGGTCGGCGGGCAGGAGCCCCGCGGCCGGGCGCACCTCGTTGAGGTACTCGCCGATGGCCAGAGTGTCCCACACCGTGGCGCCGTCGTGCGACAGCCGCGGCACCAGCACCGAGGGGGAGAGCAGCAGGAGCTCCGCCCGGTTGGCGGGGTCCGTGATCGGCACGACGACCTCCTCGAAGTCGAGGCCCGACATCCTGGTCAGGAGCCAGCCCCGGAGCGACCAGGACGAGTAGTTCTTGCTGCTGATGGTGAGCGTGGCCTTGGCCATCACGGGCCTCCTCCGGGCATGGCGCCGGCCCTCGACGGGGGCGGCGCGGACCGTGGTGACAGAGATTGATATCGCGGTGCGGCGCGGATTGAGCTAAGGTTCAGGCCCAGGGCGATCCCTGCATGATCTACCACGCCTATCAGGCGTACTCCGATCTGATGACTCCGATGCGCAGCATGGCCGGGCTGACGGCCGCCATGTTGCGTCCGCCGTCCTTCTGGGCGGCGGCCGTGCCCTGGGCGAGCGGGATGGCCGCGGCGTGGGAGATGGTCGCCCGGGGCGGGCTCACCCACGCGCGGCCGCCCTTCGGCATCGACCGGGTCCGGGTTGGCGACGGCGACGTGGCGGTCAGCGAGGAGGTGGCCGACCAGACGCCATTCGCCACGCTCCTGCGCTTCCGGAAGGATCAGGCTGCCGATCAGCCGCGTGTCCTGCTCGTCGCGCCCATGTCGGGCCACTTCGCCACCCTGCTGCGCGGCACCGTCCGCACCATGCTGCCCGAGCACGACGTGTACGTCACCGACTGGCACAACGCGCGCGATGTGGCGCTGGTCCACGGGCCCTTCGGTGTCGACGACTACGTGGCCCACGTGATTCGCTTCCTCGAGGCGATGGGTCCGGACTCGCACGTGGTCGCGGTGTGCCAGCCCTGCGTGCAGGTGCTCGCCGCCGTGGCCGTGATGGCCGAGGCGAGGCATCCCGCCCAGCCCCGCAGCATGACGCTCATGGCGGGGCCCATCGACACGCGGGTCAACCCGACGCGGGTGAACGAGCTGGCGATGAGCCGCCCCATCGAGTGGTTCGCGCAGAACCTGATCGCCACGGTCCCGATGCGCTATCGCGGGGCCATGCGGCGCGTCTACCCCGGCTTCCTGCAGCTCTCGGCCTTTCTGTCCATGAATCTCGATCGCCACGTGCGCGCCCATCTCGACCTGCACGGCCACCTCACGCGGGGCGACCTCGACCGGGCGCGCGCGACGCAGGAGTTCTACGACGAGTACTGCGCGGTCGCCGATCTGCCCGCGGAGTTCTTCCTGGAGACCGTGCGCATGATCTTCCAGGAGCAGCTCCTCGCCCAGGGCCTCTGGCGGTGGCGCGGCGGCCTGGTCAGCCCGAAGGCGATCCGGCGCACCGCGCTGTTCACCGTGGAGGGCGAGAAGGACGACATCTGCGCGGTCGGCCAGACCGTGGCCGCCCAGGACCTCTGCACCGGCCTCCGCCCCTACATGCGCCGGCACCACGTGCAGACCGGTGTCGGCCACTACGGCGTCTTCAACGGCCACCGCTGGCACGCCGAGATCTACCCCCAGCTCCGCAGCCTGATCCAGGCGAGCGCCTGACCGCCCCCCGCCGGGCGGAGCGAGCCCTCATCGGCGGTCGAGGGCACCAACGAAGCAGATGGGCCC
>JANNOT010000255.1:0-15001 GCA_031399375.1 Paraoceanicella sp. | reverse complement strand
TATTTGAACCTTCCGTACGCCCTGGTCTCGCTGATACCGAAGGCACGAAACGCCAGTCGGCTCATTACGAGCGCGTACGCGGGCAGCGCGTTGTCGCGCGGCGCAAGATCCTGCCGGGGCTGTTCCACCGTATGAACGCCGGCCAGATGCCGCCCACCGCCCGGATCATCGGGGCCGCCCGCAGCCAGATGACCACCGGGGAATGGCGCGACAGCGTCAGCGACACCCTGCACGAATTCGCAAAGGACGACGCGGCGGATGCGGCAGCCCTGGCGCGGTTCCTCGGAGCCCTCGACTATGTCCCCGTCGATGCCGGGGGGACGGCGGGGTGGGACGCGTTGGGGGCCGTGCTGCGCCCGGACGTAGTGCGCGCCTTCTATCTCTCGGTCGCGCCGGGGCTGTTCGGGGCGATTGCGGGGCGGCTGGCCGAGACGGGTCTCGCCACGCCGGAAAGCCGGATCGTGGTGGAAAAGCCGCTCGGCCATGACCTCGCATCGGCCAATGCGCTGAACACGCAGCTCGCCGCGTCATTTTCCGAGCGCCAGATCTACCGGATCGACCATTACCTGGGCAAGGAGACGGTGCAGAACCTGATGGCCGTGCGTTTTGCCAACGCGCTTTTCGAGCCGCTCTGGAACGCGCGCCACATTGATCATGTGCAGATCACGGTGTCTGAAAGCCTCGGGGTCGAGGGGCGCGGCAGCTACTATGACCATTCGGGCGCGATGCGCGACATGGTCCAGAACCACATGATGCAGCTTCTCTGCCTGACCGCGATGGAGCCGCCGGCCCAGTTCGAGGCGCAGGCAGTGCGCGACGAGAAGCTCAAGGTGATCCGCGCGCTCGAGCCCATCGGCAACCACGAGATCGATGCGGTCACCGTGCGCGGGCAGTACCGGGCGGTCAACGGCACGAAGAGCTACCTCGACGACGCGGGCAATCCCGCGAGCCGGACCGAGAGCTTCGTCGCGTTGAAGGTCGGGATCGCCAACTGGCGCTGGAAGGGGACGCCCTTCTACCTGCGCACGGGCAAGCGCCTGCGCACCCGCCTGTCGGAGATCGCCGTGATCTTTCGCGACCCGCCCCATTCGATCTTCCCGGTGCCCCAGCGCCGTTTGCGCGGCAATGCCCTGATCATCCGGCTCCAGCCCGACGAGGGGATCACCCTGCGGATGACGATCAAGGAGCCGGGTCCGGGGGGGATGCGGCTGACCGAGGTCCCGCTCGACATGAGCTTTGCCGACCAGATGGGCGGCAAGGGTGCCATGCCCGACGCCTACGAGCGGCTGATCATGGACGTGATCCGCGGCGACCAGACGCTTTTCATGCGGGGCGACGAGGTGGAGGCGGCCTGGGCCTGGACCGACCCGATCCTGCATGCCTGGGACGATGCGGGGACGAGCCCCGATCCCTACGATCCCGGCGGCGCGGGGCCCGATGCCGCGGGCATGCTGATGCACCGCGATCACCGACGCTGGCGCGAGATCGAGGCGTGACCACGCGTATCGACTATCCCAGCCGGGATGCGCTGATGCAGGGGCTGGCGGACCGCGTGGCGGCGGACCTGCGCATGGCGCTGGAAAAGCGTGGGCGCGCCAGCCTCGCCGTGCCGGGCGGGACGACGCCGGGGCCCTTCCTGACGGCGCTCGCAGGGGCAGACCTCGCCTGGGACCGGGTCGCGGTGATGCTGACGGACGAGCGCTTCGTGCCCGAAAGCTCGCCCCGGTCCAACACCGCACTCCTGCGGTCCACGCTCCTGCAGGGGCGGGCATCAGCCGCGCGGCTCGTCCCGCTGACGGCGGTCGCGGCGGCCCCCGAGGACGTGCTGGCCGCACTGACCGCAGGGGTGGCCGGGGCGCTGCCGCTCGATGTCTGCGTGCTCGGCATGGGGACGGATTTGCACACCGCCTCGCTCTTTCCCGGCGCGGATCGGCTGGCCGAGGCGCTGGCGGACGGCGCGCCGCCGCTTCTGCCCATGCGCGCGGCGGGGGCACCCGAGCCGCGGCTGACCCTGACGGCCCCCGTGCTCCGGGGCGCGCGGCATCTCCACCTCCTCCTGACCGGGGCGGAGAAGGCCGAGGCGCTGGCCCTGGCGCTGGAACCGGGGCCGGTCGAGGCGGCGCCTGTCCGTGCTATCCTGGCAGACGCCACGATTCATTTCGCAGCCTGACGGGAGACGACCATGCGCCTGAACGATACCGTTGCACGGGTGACAGAGCGGGTCGTGGCGCGGTCCGAGACCCCGCGGGCGAGCTACCGGGCCCGGATGGCGCAGGCGGCAGCCCAGGGGCCGCGGCGCGGGCATCTCGACTGCGGCAACCTCGCCCATGCCTTTGCTGCGAGCCCGCCGGGCGACAAGAGCGAACTTGCCCACGGGACGGCGGGCAATCTCGGCATCATCACGGCCTATAACGACATGCTGTCGGCCCACCAGCCGTTCGAGACCTATCCGGCCCTGATCCGCGACGCGGCCCGGGCCGCGGGGGGGACGGCGCAGGTCGCGGGCGGGGTGCCCGCGATGTGCGACGGGGTGACCCAGGGCCAGGCGGGGATGGAGCTCAGCCTCTTCTCGCGCGACGTGATCGCGATGGCCGCAGGGATCGGGCTGTCGCACAACGTGTTCGACGCCGCCGTGTTCCTGGGGGTGTGCGACAAGATCGTTCCGGGCCTCGTGATCGCCGCGGCCACGTTCAGCCATCTTCCGGCGGTGTTCCTGCCCGCAGGGCCGATGACCACGGGCCTGCCCAATGACGAGAAGGCGGCCGTCCGCCAGCGCTATGCCAAAGGCGAGATCGGCCGGGCCGAGCTTTTGTCCGCAGAGATGAAGAGCTACCACGGCCCGGGCACCTGCACCTTCTACGGCACGGCCAACACCAACCAGATGCTGATGGAGTTCATGGGCCTGCACCTGCCGGGCGCGTCCTTCGTCAACCCCGGCACCCCGCTGCGCGAGGCGCTGACCGTGGCCGGCGCGAAGCGTGCCCTGTCGATCACGGCGCTTGGCAACGACTACACCCCCGCGGGCGACGTGCTGGACGAGCGGGCCTTCGTGAACGGCATCGTGGGCCTCATGGCGACGGGGGGGTCCACCAACCTGCTCATCCACCTCCTTGCCATGGCGCGGGCGGCGGGGATCGTGCTCGACTGGGCGGATTTCTCCGACCTGTCGGATTGCGTGCCGCTGATGGCGCGGGTCTATCCCAACGGGATCGCCGACGTGAACCAGTTCCATGCCGCGGGCGGGCTCCAGTTCATCATCGGCGAACTGCTCCGCTGCGGGCTGCTGCACGAGGACACGCGCACCATCGCAGGCGAGGGGCTCGCGCGCTATACCCGCGAACCCAAGCTGATCGACGGCGAACTGGTCTGGGAGGCGGGCCCCGACGTCACGCTCGACCCGCGCATCCTCAAGCCCGTGGCCGAACCCTTTGCCGCCACCGGGGGCATGCGGCGTCTGGGCGGCAATCTCGGCACGGGGGTCATGAAGGTGTCCGCCGTCGATCCCGCGCGCCACATCGTCGAGGCGCCCGCGCGGATTTTCGAGGACCAGGAGGCGGTGAAGGCTGCGTTCAAGGCGGGCGAGCTCGACCGCGACGTGGTGGTGGTCGTGCGTTTCCAGGGGCCGAAGGCGAACGGGATGCCCGAGCTGCACGCGCTGACGCCCGCGCTTTCCGTCGTGCAGGGCCGCGGATACCGGGTGGCGCTGGTAACCGATGGGCGGATGTCGGGCGCATCGGGCAAGGTGCCGTCGGCGATCCATGTCAGCCCCGAGGCGCTCGACGGCGGGCCGCTGTCGCGGCTTCAGGATGGGGATGTGGTCCGGGTCGATGCGGTGGCGGGCACGCTCGACGTGCTGACCCCGGGCGCGCTCGACCGGCCGGTGGTCATACCCGAGCTCGCCGCTAACGGCTTTGGCACCGGGCGCGAGCTCTTCGAGCTTTTCCGCCGCAACGCGACCCCCGCAGAGGCGGGCGCGACCAACTTCTGAGAGGACCCCCATGACCCCCGAGGAGGCTTCGGCCGCCAACCGCTCGATCTGCCGGCTCGCGCCCGTGATCCCGGTGATCGTGATCGAGGACGCAGGCCATGCCCGCGCGCTGGCCGAGGCGCTGGTCGCGGGCGGACTGCCCGTGCTCGAAGTCACGATGCGCACGCCCGCAGCGCTCGAGGCGATCCGCATCATGGCGGACGTGCCGGGGGGGGTCGTGGGTGCGGGCACGTTGCTCACGCGCGCCGATGTGGCCGCGGCCAAGGCGGCGGGCGCGCTGTTCGGCGTGTCGCCGGGGGCCACCGACGACCTGCTCGATGCCTGCGAGGGCGAGGACCTGCCCCTGCTCGCCGGGGCCGCGAGTGCGACCGAGGCCATGCGGCTCTACGCGCGCGGCTATGACATGCTGAAGTTCTTTCCCGCCGAGGCGGCGGGGGGGGCGCCTCTTCTGCGCGCCCTCGCCTCGCCCCTGCCGCGCATCGGGTTCTGCCCCACGGGCGGGGTTACCGAGGCGAACGCACGCACCTATCTGTCGCTGCCCAACGTCGTCTGCGTCGGCGGGTCCTGGATCGCGGATGCGCGCAGCATGGCGGCCGGGGACTGGGCGGGGATCGAGGCACGGGCGCGGGCGGCGGCGGCCCTGCGCGGATGACGGGGGCACGACAGGCTTGAAATCAGTGGAGAACTTCGTCGAGGGGCTGATCTTTGCCAGCCGCTGGCTGCTGGCGCCGTTTTTCATCGGCCTCGTGTTCGCGATCCTGATCCTGCTGGCGAAATTCGTGCGGACCTTCGTCAACCTGGTGTGGGACGTGCTGAACGGGTCGGACAAGGATACGGTGATCGAGATCCTGACGCTGGTGGATACAGCGCTGATCGCGAGCCTGCTGTTGATCATCGTGTTCTCGGGCTACGAGAACTTCGTGTCCAAGATCGGCACCGCCGATCACGAGGACCGCCCGGCCTGGATGGGCAAGGTCGGGTTCAGCGACCTCAAGCTCAAGCTCATCGGATCGATCGTGGCGATTTCCGCGGTCGAGCTGCTCAAGGTGTTCATGCAGACCGGGGCGGCGGATCCGGCAACGCTCTACTGGAAGATCGTGATCCACGCGACCTTCGTCGTCTCCGGCGTGCTGTTCGCGGTGACGGACTACATCACCGATCTCAAGAAGCGCTGACGCCCTGGCCGGTCGCGGGGCGATCCGGCGGGTCCGCCCATCGCCGTCGCGCGGGTTGGGTCAGCGCGGCATCCGGGCCGTCCCCTTTCCACCGGCGCAGGCGGCGTGCTAGGGTCACGTCATCTGACACAATTTCCCGGTGGTGCATGTCTTCCCCCGCAGGCTCGCTGAGCCTTTCCGTCTCGCCTGACCTGGCCAAGGATGATTTCGAGGGGCTTCGCAGCTGGATCCGCGTGCACCGTGTCGAGGAGATCGAGTGCGTCACGCCAGATTTTGCCGGGATCGCCAAGGGCAAGGTCATGCCCGCGACCAAGTTCATCCGCGAGGCCGGGATCAAGCTGCCCACATCGATGTTCTTTGGCACCATCAATGGCGATTATGCCGAGGAGGTGGGCTCGGTGCTCTACACCGACGCCGACCTCACGCTCGTACCTGACCTGACGACCACCCGGGCGGTGCCCTGGGCGAACGACGTCTCGCTCCTGATCATCCATGACGTGGTGGACCGTGACGGGGTCGCCTTTCCCCTGTCCCCGCGCGAGGTCCTGCGCAAGGTCTGCGCCCTTTACGCCGACAAGGGGTGGAGCCCGGTGGTGGCGCCCGAGCTCGAGTTCTACCTGACCCAGCCCAACACCGACCCCGATCTGCCGCTTGAGCCGCCGGTGGGCCGGTCGGGGCGCAGGAGCCTCGGCAACCAGGCGTTCTCGCTGTCTGCGGTCGACGAATACGACCGGGTGATCGAGCTGATCTACGATTATGCCGATGCCCAGAACCTGCAGATCGACACGATCATCCAGGAATCGGGTGCCGCTCAGCTCGAGATCAACACGATCCACGGCGCCCCGATGAAGCTCGCCGACGAGGTGTTCCTCTTCAAGCGGCTGATCCGCGAGGCGGCGCTGCGCTGCGGCTGCTACGCGACCTTCATGGCCAAGCCCTATTCGGGCCAGCCGGGGTCCGCGATGCATATCCACATGAGCGTCGAGGACGGGGCGGGCAACAATGTGTTTTCCCGCCCCGACGGCCGCGCGTCCGACCTGCATGACTGGTTCGTGGGCGGCCAGCAGCGCTACTTTCATTCCGCAGCCGCACTGGCGGCGCCTTACGTCAACTCCTACAGGCGGCTCGTGCCGGGCTGGTCGGCGCCGATCAACCTCGACTGGGGCGAGGACAACCGCACCACCGGCCTGCGCAGTCCCCAGGCCACGCCGCGGGCGCGGCGGGTGGAGAACCGGGTGGTGGGCTCGGACGCGAATCCCTATCTCGCGCTCGCGGCCGTGCTTGCCTGCGGCTATCTCGGCATGACGGGGCAGATCGCGCCGCGGGCCAAGGTGGACCTGCAGACCGACAGCTACACCCGGGCCCGAGACCTGCCCTATTCCCTGCTCGAGGGAGTGGAGGCGCTGGTGGCGAGCGCCGAGCTGCGCGAGGTGCTCGGCCCCGAATTCATCGACGTCTACGCCGCGGTCAAGCGGGCGGAGCACAACCAGTTCATGCGCGTCATCTCGCCCTGGGAACGCGAGCACCTGCTGCTCAATGTCTGAGGCCGCGGGCGCGACGCGAGAAAAGGCAGTGCTGCGCGGTCGCCAGGCGCTGCTCTACTGGAACGACCGCCCCGGGCAGCACGCCCCGTCCTGGTACGCCGACAGCGCCCCCGATTTCCCCGGGCAGCCGCAGCTTCTGGGCGTGAACCGCGCCGATGTTTGCATCGTGGGCGGGGGGTATACGGGGCTTTCGGCCGCGCTGCACCTGGCCGAGCGCGGCTATGCCGTGCGGGTGCTGGAAGCGAACCGGGTGGGCTGGGGCGCGTCGGGCCGCAATGGCGGACAGGTCGCGTCGGGCCAGCGGATCGAGCAGGGAGAGATCGAGGCGATGATGGGCGTCGAGCGCGCCCGGGCGATGTTCGACATCGGGACCGGGGCCGCTGCGCTGGTGCGCGAACTGATCGACCGGCACGGCATCGACTGCGCCTATCGCCCCGGGGTCATCGAGGCGGCGCACAAGCGCGCACTCGACCGGCCGCTCGAGGCCTATGTCGAAAAGCTGCGCCGGGACTACGACTACCATTCCCAGCGCTACCTGAGCCCGGACGAAGTGCGCGCGATCATCGGCACGGGTGTCTATTCCGGCGGCGTTATCGACATGGCGGCCGGGCATCTCCACCCCATGGCCTATGCGCGGGGGCTCGCGCGGGCCGCGCTCGATGCCGGGGCCACGATCCACGAGATGTCGCAGGTCCAGCGGATCGAGCCGGGCAAGCCGGCGCGGATCCTGACCGCCCAGGGCGAGGTGCTGGCCGACCACGTCATCTTTGCCTGCAATGGCTATATCGGCGATCTGGAACCCCAGACCGCCGCGCGGGTGCTGCCGATCAACAGCTACATCATCGCGACGGCGCCGATCAGCGAGAACCTGGCCCGGTCGGTCCTCAGCGAGGATGTCGCGGTCTTCGATACCCGCTTCGTGCTCGACTACTACCGCTTCAGCGCGGACCGCCGCCTGCTCTTCGGCGGGCGCGAGACGTATGGCTACACGTTCCCCGACGATATCCGGCAGAGCGTACGGGCGCGGATGCTGCGGGTTTTCCCGCAGCTGTCGGATGTCGAGGTCACCCATGGCTGGGGCGGGACGCTCGGCATCACCTCGACCCGGCTGCCCTGCTTTCGCAGGGTGGGGCCGAACATGCTGTCGCTCTCGGGCTATTCAGGCTCGGGCGTCGCGATGGCGACCATGGCGGGCAAGATTGCGGCCGAGACGATCGCGGGCCAGGCCGAGCGGTTCGACCTGATGGCGGCGGTGCCGAATCGGCCCTTTCCCGGCGGCCCGCGTTTGCGCCACGCGCTGATGGTGCTGGGCATGGTGTGGTTTTCGCTGCGCGACCGACTCTAGCCGCGCTGCCGCAAAACCCGGCAGGACCGGGGCCGCCATGCCACAGGGCGCAACCCATGGTGGCTTTTTGCACCGAACGGCTTGATTTCGCGGTGATCCATGCCCTCATCGTCGCGAGGATGCAGTGCAGCGAGGATCGGGCGTGCGGTTTTGGTCGGCAATCGTCATGGGGGTGGCGCTCGTCTGCGGCGCGGGCCCCGGGTTTGCCCAGGGGCTGGACGTCACCGACACCACGGGGATCGGCGGCTTCGTGCGCGCGGCCCCGGGCGATGCCCTGAGCCTGCGCCCCCTGCCCGGTCCTGCAACCGCCGACTGGTCTGGCGCGCTGCGCGACCGTGGCGCGGACGACAGCCTGCGCGGGATCCCGCCCGATGACGGGCTCGGCTTTGGCCTCTCGCTTGGCGGGGCGGTCGGGGCCGGGGCGGTCAGCCTCGGCATCGGGGTCCGCGATGACGGGGTCGGGCGGGCGGGCGACACGCTCGGCTTCGGCGCAAGTGTGGCGCTCGGCGCCTGGAGCGTCGAGGGCGGCTGGGCCATGGCGGTCGATGGCGGGCTGGCCGGGGGCTGGGGCGTGGCGGCGACCTACAGCCTGTCGCCCCAGATTTCCGGCAGCCTCGGCTACATGAGCGACGGCGGCACCGGTACACCGGACGGACCCGATGCCGCGCTCATGGGCACCCTGCGCTTCGGATTCTGAGGCGGCCGGCCCGGCTCATCCCGGCAGGGCATAGTCTCCGCCCGGCTCATCCGGGCAGGGCGTAATCCATGTCGCGCAGCCGCTGGCGCAGCCCGAGCTTCGAGATCTTGCCCGTCGCGGTATGGGGGATCTCGTCCATGAAGATCACGTCGTCGGGCACCTGCCATTTGGCGAAGCTGCGCGCGACGAGCGCGAGGATCTCGGCCTTGGACGGGCTCTTGCCCGGCCGGGTGACGACGACGAGCACCGGGCGTTCCTCCCATTTGGGATGGGGCACGCCGATGGCCGCGGCCTCGGCCACTTCGGGATGCGCCACCGCGGCATTTTCCAGCGCGATCGAGGAAATCCACTCGCCCCCCGACTTGATCACGTCCTTCGACCGGTCCGTGATCTTCACATAGCCGTTCGGATCGATGGTCGCCATATCGCCGGTATCGAACCAGTCGCCCGCGACCACGGCATCCGCCTCGGCCTTCAGGTAGCGCCGCACGACAGCGGGGCCGCGCGCCCAGAGCCGACCCTGGGACTGCCCGTCCCAGGGCAGGTCCACCCCCTGATCGTCCGTGATGCGCAGATCGACGGTGAAGGGCGGGTGACCGACCGTCTCCTGCACATCGACGCGCGCGGCCGGGTCCATCGCCTCGACCTCGGGCTTGAAGGTACAGACGGTGCCCAGCGGCGACAGCTCGGTCATGCCCCACGCGTGCAGGACCTGCACCCCGTAGACCGACTGGAACGTCTCGATCACGGCGCGCGGGCAGGACGACCCGCCGATCACCACGCGGTTCAACGTGGAGAACCGCAGATCGTTCGCCTCCAGATAAGGCAGGAGCGCCAGCCAGACCGTGGGCACCGCCGCGGTGCAGGTCACCCCCATCTCCAGCATCTGGTAGATCGCGGGCGGGGTCAGGTCGCGGCCCGGCAGCACAATGCCCGCCCCGCCCAGCGGCGCGGTATAGGCCGTGGACCAGCCATTGGCGTGAAAGAGCGGCACGACCGGCATGATCACGTCCGAGGACCGCAGCCCCAGCATGTCGGGCGACTGCGCGGCCATGGCGTGCAGGACGTTGGAGCGGTGGGTATAGACCACGCCCTTGGGATTGCCCGTGGTGCCCGAGGTGTAGCAGATGCCGCAGGCGTCGCGCTCGTCGCCCCCCACCCAGGCGAAATCCCCGTCCGCACCGGCCAGCCAGTCCTCGTACGCCTCGAGCGGCAGGGGGCTCTCGGGCAAATGCGCGGCATCGGTCAGCACGATCCAGCGCCGCACCCCCGGCAGCCGGTCGGCGATGCGCTCGACCACGGGCACGAGGTCGGGATCGACCATCAGGACCCGGTTCCCGGCATGGGTGATGATGTAGACGAGCTGGTCGGCGAAGAGCCGGGGGTTGAGCGTGTGGGTGATCGCCCCCGCGCCGGGGATGCCGTACCAGAGCTCCAGCAGCCGGATCGTGTTCCAGCCCATGACCCCGACCGGCTCGCCCCGCCCGATCCCATCGCGCGCGAGCGCCTGTGACACCCGCAGGGCACGGCGGCGCAGCCCGGCATAGGTCGTCTCGACGATCGGCCCCTCGACCGAGCGACCGACGATCCGGCGGTTGGGATGGTATTTCGCGGCGTGATCCAGAATGCGCGAGATGCGCATGTCCCAGTCCTGCATCAGGTCGTGCATGGCGCGGATGATCCTCCCCGGGTCGGCTTTTGCCTGTCTTAGCACGGGCGGGCGGCGGGGAAAGCGCGAAGGCGGATTGCCTTGCCCGCCGGAGTTGCTAGAAGCGCGCATGTCCCCTGCGACCCGGTGCGTCCTGCGATGACCATTCCCCCCGCCCCCGTCGCGCCCTCGGCGGTTCAACCGGTTTATGCCGGGCGGCCCGGGGTGCTTCTGGTGATGGTCCTGCGCGGGCTTGCGCTGATGACGCTGACGCTGGGGCTGCACCGGTTCTGGATGCAGGCGCGGGTGCGACGGTTCTACTGGTCCTCGGTGCGGCTGCAGGGCGAGCCCTTCGAGTTCACGGGGACCGGGTTCGAGATGCTGATGGGCTTTCTCGTGGCGGTGGTCCTCCTGGCCAGCTACCTGGCGGCCGTGAACCTCGCGCTGGTCTTTGCCGGGTTTGCCGTGCTCGATTCCCCGCTTGCGGCCAATCTGCCGCTGCTCGCGCTGCTGCCCCTGTCCATCATCGCCTCGTATCGCGGGCGGCGCTATCTGCTCGCGCGGACCCGCTGGCGCGGGATCCGGTTCGGCATGGAGCCGGGGGCAGTGACGTATATGCGACTGACGCTCGGCTATCTGGTGGTCGCGGTGCTGACGCTGGGCGTGCTCGTGCCGCTGCTCGATTTCCGGCGCCGCCAGTTCGTGATGGACCGGACCCGGTTCGGCACCCTCGCCTTTCGCCAGGAAGGGAGCTGGTCCGGTCTGCTCGCCCCGTGGCTCTGGGTGATCGGTGCGGCCACGGCGCTGGCCGCAGGCGCCTATCTGGCCGAGGCCAGCGGACTGTCCGGCGCGTGGGTGATTGCCGCGGTGGCCGGTGTCCCGATCCTAGGGTTTCTCTACCAGCGCTATGCGGTGCTCAGCTTTCGCTATCTTACGGCGCACACCGTGCTGGGCGAGGGTGTGCGCTTCGGCAGCGCGATGCGCACGGGCCGCATTCTGGGGATCGTGCTCCCGGGCTTTGCCCTGGTCGTGGCGCTCATGCTGCTCGTCGTCTTCGGCCTGGTCACCCTGGGTGTCGCCGTGGCCGCTACCCTGGGCGCCGATCTTGCGTTTCTGGGGCTGGTGCTGGCCGGCGAGCCGATGGGGGGCCGGTTGCCGACGGACCTGGATGTGGCGATCGCCGTGGCGATCTCGGCGCTCAGCTATCTCGCCGCGTTCCTCGTGGGCACCGCAGTGACAGAGGTGGTGGTCACCCAGCGCGTCCTGCGCCATCAGGTCGAGACGCTGTCGGTCCTGAGCATCGCGGGCCTGGATGCGGCCCGGCAGCGGCCCGAGGACCGGGCGCGCGAGGCGGCCGGGCTCGCCGACGCGCTCGACGTGGGTGCGGGGCTCTGATGCCGGGGACCGCTCTGGATCGCTACGCCCTGCTGGAGGCGGTCGGAACCTATTTCGACGGCCGTTCGGCCCGCGCGGCCGAGGTGGTGGTAAAGTTCGGCAAGGCGTCGCTGACGCTGAGTGATCTGACCGACCGTCCGCTGACCCACTGGGCGCTCGCCTCGCTGCGCGCCCTGCCCGATGCGGGCGGCGCGGATGTGCTTGTGCTCGTGCCCCAGGGCAGCGCCGAGGAACGCCTGACTGTGTCGGATCCCGACATGATCCAGGCGCTGCGCCTGGTCTGTCCCGATCTCGAGCGGCGCGAGACGGTACCCGGCCAGGCCCGGCGCGCCGTCATCTGGGGCCTGGGGGCGCTGGGGGCGGTCGTCCTGATCCTCTTCGTCCTCGTTCCCGCGATCGCCGAGCGCCTGGCGGTCCTGATCCCGCCCGCCCGCGAACAGGCGCTGGGTGCGGCCGTGCTGGACCAAATCCGCTATGCCCTGGGGCAGATGGGGGACCGCGACGTTCGGGTCTGCGACGCGCCCGAGGGGGTCGCGGCCCTGACCCGGATGCGCGACCGGCTTGCCCCGCACCTTGCGACCCATGTGCCGGTGACGGTCGGGGTACTCGACCACGAGATGGTCAATGCGTTCGCCCTGCCCGGCGGACACATCATGCTCTTTCGCGGCCTGATCGAAGAGGCCGACGGACCCGAGCAGGTCGCGGGCGTGCTCGCCCACGAAATGGGGCATGTCGCGCACCGTGACCCCACCCGGCTCGCCCTGCGCTCGGCGGGGTCGGTCGGCATCCTGGGGCTGATCCTGGGCGATTTCACCGGCGGCGCGGCCGTCCTGATCCTGACCGAGCAACTGATTGCCGCGAACTACACGCGCGAGGCCGAGGCTGCGGCGGACGTTGCCGCCCATGGGGCGATGGCCGGGGCTGGGTTGCCGCTGGAACCCTTCGCACTCTTTTTCGAGCGGCTCGCGGCGGAGGCGGGGCGGACCCCGCGCATCCTGTCCCACCTTGCGTCGCATCCCGACCTCGGCGCGCGCGCCGCAGCCGCCCGGGACGCCGACGTGATGGCGGGCGCGGCGTTCGACCCGGTTCTGACGGACCAGGACTGGGTCGCCCTGCGCGGCATCTGCGACCGTTAGGCGGGGACGACCCGTCCCGCCTCCAGCCGCACGATCCGGTCCATGCGCTGCGCAAGCGCGAGGTTGTGGGTCGCGATCAACGCGGAGAGGCCGGTCCTTCGAACCAGCGCCATCAGGACGCCGAACACCTGTTCGGAGGTTGCGGGGTCGAGATTGCCCGTCGGCTCGTCCGCGAGCAGAATCCGCGGTGCGTTGGCGAGCGCCCGGCAGAAGGCGACGCGCTGCTGTTCGCCCCCCGACATCTCGGCCGGGCGGTGGGTGGCGCGCGCCGTCAGGCCCACCGCGTCCAGAAGCTCGGCCGCCCGCGCCTCGGCCGCACCCCGCCCCACGCCGTTGGCCCGCTGGGGCAAAACGATGTTCTCGGCGGCCGAAAATTCGGGCAGCAGATGGTGGAACTGGTAGACGAAACCCACGGTCTCGCGCCGGATCCGCGTGCGCGCCCGGTCGGGCAGCGAGGTCGCGTCGGCCCCCCCGCGATCTCCACCCGACCCGCATCGAGGGTGTCGAGCAGCCCCGCGATGTGCAGGAGCGTGGACTTGCCGGAGCCCGATGGGGCGACAAGGCCCACCACCTCGCCGCGGTCGAGGGTCAGATCGACCCCCTCGAGCACCCGGACCTCGCCGGGTCGCCCGCGGTTGAACACGCGGCTGACGCCCGTAAGGCGCAGCACAGGATCATTCATACCGCAGCGCCTCGACCGGGTTCAGCCGTGCGGCCCGGCGCGCGGGAAAGATGGTGACGAGGAACGCGAGCCCGAGCGAGAGCCCCGCGGCGCTTAGCACATCGCCCCAGATCAGCCGGGCAGGAAGCTGCGACAGGAGCCGGGTGGAGGGATCCCAGACCCCGCCCCCCAGGACCCCGTTCACGAAGGTAAAGATGGGGTCGATGTAGAGCGCAAAGAGGCAACCGAGGATGACGCCCAGGATCGTCCCGAGGATCCCCACCCCCGCGCCGCACAGAAAGAAGATCCGCAGGACCGCACCCTCGGTCAGCCCCATGGTGCGCAGGACGCCCACGTCCCGCCCCTTGTTCTTGACCAACATCACGAGCCCCGAGGTGATGTTGAGCGTGGCGATCAGCACGAGGATGGAGAGGATGACGAACATCACGTTGTCCTCCATCGTCAGGGCCTGGAGGAAATTCCCGTTGGAATCCTTCCACGTCCAGGGGATCAGACCGGGGGCGGCGGCGAGGATGGCGCGGGTTTGCGCGTCGGGCACCCGTTCGGTGCCGAGGCCACCAGGGTCGGCCACCATCACCTCGATCTGGTCCACCGTGTCCTGGTGATTGAAGAATTTCTGCGCCTCGGCCAGCGGCAGATAGACCCGCACCCGGTCGATGTCGTAGCGCCCGATCTGGAAGATGTAGGTGACGGGGTAGATGTTCACCCGCGGGCTGGTGGCGCCGAATGCGGTCTTGACCCCGTCGGGCGAGATCAGGGTGATCCTGTCCCCGACGCCGAGCCCGAGCTCGCGCGCGATGCCCGACCCGATGGCGACGCCGCTGTCGAAGGTGTCGAGCGTGCCGCGGGAAAACTCCGGATGCGCGATGCCGGGCAGGCTTGCCACGTCCTCGCGCCGCTGGCCCAGCACCTCGACCCCTGCGTTGCGGCCATTGGCCGTCGCCATGACCTGGGCCCGCACGGTGGGGGCGGCGCGGGTCACGTCGGGCACCGCGCGGACCGCCGCGGTGACCGCGTCGAAGTCATGGACCCGCCCGATGCGCCCGCTCTCGGACCCATAGAGCGCCACATGAGCGTTGGCGCCCAGGATGCTTTCGGTGAATTCGGCCCGGAACCCCGAGCGGACGGCGAGGGTCGCGATCAGCGCGAAGACCGCGAGGGTGATCCCAACCAGGCTGATCCAGGTCATCACGCTGACGCCGCCCTCGCGCCGCCGCGCGCGCAGGTAGCGCCAGGCGATCAGCCATTCGTAGCCGGCAAAGGCCACCGCACCTGCCATCTGGTGTCCCCTTCAAAGGGTGCGGAACCGCTCCGCCACCCGTGCGACCGCATCCTGGGGCGCCAGCTCCACGCTTTCGCCCGTTGCCCGCGACGTAAGCTCGACCACCCCC
>JANNOT010000248.1:0-9293 GCA_031399375.1 Paraoceanicella sp. | reverse complement strand
GCGGCGATCCCGACGGCGAGGCTGACCTGGGTTCCCCAGAGCAGGCGCGACAGGATGTCCCGCCCCAGCTGGTCCGTGCCGAGCAGATGCGCCCCGGCCAGCGGCGGCTGGAGCCGGTCCGCGGGCGACGCGGCGTTGGGATCGGCCAGCGGCAGGACCGGCGCGAGCAGCGCGAGGATCACGACCGCTGCCAGGAGCCACAGCCCCCCCACCGCGACCCGGTTCACCCGGAACCGCGCCCAGGCGCCGGGGCGGGCCGCGCCGCTCACCGCCGCATCCGCGGGTCGAGCGCCACCTGCGCAAGGTCGGTGAGCAGGTTGATCAGCACATAGGCCGTGGCCACGACCAGCACGCCCCCCTGCACCAGCAGGATGTCGCGGGTCGAGATCGCCTGGACCAGCATCCGCCCGATCCCCGGCCACTGGAACACCGTCTCGATATAGACCGCCCCGCCCAGGACGAAACCCGCCTCGAGCCCGATGATCGGGATCACGGCGACGAGCGCGTTGCGGAACGCATGGACCATGACGACGCGGCGTTCGCGCAGCCCCTTGGCCCGGGCGGTGCGGATGTAGTCCTGACGCAGCACCTCGAGCATGGCGGTCCGGGTCAGCCGCGCCAGCACGCCCCCGGCAACGGCGGCGAGGGCCACCGCGGGCAGCACGAGATGGTGCAGGATGTCGAGCGGATCGCCCCCGCCGAAGAGCGATTTCATCCCCCCCACGGGAAACCAGCCGAGCCAGAGCGAAAAGCAGGCGATCATCAGGATCCCGAGCCAGAACGACGGGACCGACACGCCGATCAGCACCGCCACGGTGATGACCCGGTCCTGCCAGCCGAACTGGCGTATGGCCGCGATCATCCCCAGCCCGATCCCCACGACGCAGGACAGGAGCAGCGATGCCCCCGCGAGCAGGAGCGTCGGGCCCAGCTTCTCGAACACCTCGTCCGCCACCGGGCGGCGCAGGCGCCAGGACCGGCCGAGGTCGCCCTCGAGCACCCCGCCCATCCAGGCGAGGTACTGCTCGGGCAGGCTGCGCGTCAGGCCCAGGCTCTCACGCAGGTCCGCCAGCGTCGCGTCGGTGGCAAACGCGCCCAGGATGGCGAGGGCGGGGTCCCCGGGGATCAGCGAGATCACCAGGAACACCACGACGCTGACCCCGAAGAGCACGGGAATAGTGAGCAGCAGCCGCCGGGCGAGCACGCCCAGCATCAGGCGCCCCCGCTGCCCCCGGGCGTCACGGCTTGCTCACGTCCTTCAGGAGCATCATGAAGCTGGGATGCAGCTCGAACCCCTGCACCCCGACCTTCGCGACGGCGTTCTGGTTCCAGTTGGCGACAAAGACCCAGGGTGCATCGGCATGGACGACGCGCTGGAGCTCCTTGTAGATCGCCGCCCGTGCGTCCGGGTCGATGGTCGCCCGCCCCTTGTCGATCAGCGCATCGACGGCCGGGTTGCTGTACTGCCCCGAATTGACCGGCGCCCCGGTCTTCAGGGTCAGGAACGGGTGCATGTCGGGATCCTGGGTCATGAAGCTCAGCTCGGCGATGTTCGCCTTGCCCACCATGGTCGGGATGATCTCGCCCAGGAACGTGTTCCACTCGAACTGGCGGATAGTGGCAGTGATCCCGACCTTGGCCAGATCCGCCTGGATCGCCGTGCCCATGATGATGGGCGACAGCATGCCCGATCCACTTTCGGTCACGTAGAACGTGACTTCGGCCCCGTTCGGATACCCCGCCTCGGCCATCAGGGCGCGGGCCTTGTCGGGGTCGTAGGGATAGGGCGCCAGGCTCGTGTCGCTCGCCCAGTCGAAGGCGGGCGGGATCGGACCGTTCGCCACCCCCGCCGTCCCCTTGAGGATGTCGCGGACCATCGTCTCCTTGTCGATGGCGTAGTTCAGCGCCTGGCGCATCCGCACGTCGTCGAAGGGCGGCTCCTTGGTGTTGAGCACGAGGTACCAGATATGCGGCCCGGCCTGCTCGAGCAGCGTCAGGTTCGGATCGGCGGCGAAGGTGGACACGTTGTCGGGCGGCAGTTCCACCATCACGTCGATACTGCCCGCGAGCATTTCGGACACCCGCGCGTTCTCGTCGGGGATCGGACGGAACACGATCCCGTCGAGCGCCACGGGACCGTCCCAGTAGGTCTCGTTACGCTCCAGCACGAATTGCTGGTTCGGCTCCCAGAGTGCCAGCTTGAACGGCCCCGCGCCCCCGCCATGGCGTCCGAAATCCGCGCCATGCTGCTGCACGGCAGCGGGAGAGATGCCCGCAAGCCGCCCGATCGCCCCCGCCATCATGGTCAGGAACGGCGCATAGGGTTCCTTCAGCCGGATCGCGACCCGGTCGGGGGCCAGCACGTCCGCGCCCGCGATCGGGCCGAGGATGAAGGCGAAGGGGAACGGGCCGGTATTGTGGAACGGATGGGCGGGGTCGATCACCCGCTCGATGTTCCATTTCACCGTCTCGGCGCTGAACGGCGTCCCGTCATCGAACACCACGCCGCTCCGCAGGGTAAAGGTGTAGGTGAGACCGTCGGCGCTGACCTCCCACGCGGTGGCGAGCGCGGGCTCCACGTCGAGCGACCCCTTCCTGTACCGCAGCAGGCCGTCATAGATGTTTCCGATCACCCGGAAATCGCTGATCGTGACCGCCACGGCGGGGTCGAGCGTCTGAAGCTCTGCCACATGGCCCACCACCAGGACGTTGGGCGGCGTCTGGGCGACCGCCCCGCCCCAGCCACCCCCGAACACGAGCGCCGCAAGGCCCCCGTGCAGCCAGCTCCGCCACGTGATGCCCATGCCCTCTATCCCCTTTGACCCGATCCTCGGTCAGCATAGACCGGCATGCCGCATGGGCCAGCGGAATCCTTCAGACTTCGGCAATTGAAACGGCGATCAACGGCGTCGGTTATGACCGCAGCCAGATCTCGAGGCTGCCGGGGGACGGAAGCCGCTCGTAGGTGGTGAAATCGCGCAGGAGCGCGGCGGGATCCGTGGCCCCCGGCAGGGCTGCGGCCACCGCCTCGGCCGCGGCACGGTCCGCGGCGTGAAAGAACCGCAGCTGCGTGGTTGACACGGCAAACGACACCGCGCGCAGCTCGATGTTCGGCTGCCCGCGGGCGAGCAGGGCTGCGGCGAGGATCTCGGCCGCCCCCACGTCGCCCTCGGTGTAATGGAGCACGATGCGCGGGGCGGCAAAGACATCCGTCGGCGGCAGGGCATAGCCCGTCTGCGCCAGTGCGGGAATGCCCACGGGGGTGAACCGCGCCCAGGTCGTCACCGCAGGTGGCTTAACTGGCGCCGCTGGGGCCACGACAGTCGGCTCGACCACGTCCCGCGCCACCGGCGCGCGCGGGCGCACGCGGCTGGCCGCGGGCGGGGCCTGGCGCAAGGCCGACGGACCGGGAAGCCAGCCGATGCCCGTCGTCGTGATCCGGTCAGGCGCGCGCGGCTCCGCCAGGGTCACCGGGCCTGGACTGGCGCCGCGCGACGGCGCGGATGTGGCGGCATCGACGTCCTGCACCCGCACCGGCTGATCGGGCACCATGCGTGATGGTGCCGTCGCCAGTGCGACTGGACCGGCCTCTGCGCCCGTGGCGGGCGCCACCGGTCCCGCAGGCGCCGGGACCGTGGCGGGTGCCGGGGCGGCGCTCGTGACCATCCGGGGCGCGGTGTCCCCGCGCCCGTCCGAGCCCCGGAATGCGGTGGCGGCGACGACTGGGGCGGACTGCGCCGTGCCGGGCATCCGCACTGGCTGGGGCTGGGGCTGGGGAGCCGCGAACGCCGTTGACGGGATTGTCGCGATCGGAGCCGTGACCCCCTGGGGCGCGATCGCGGCAACGACCGGAGCTGGCTGCATTGGGGCGGGGGGTGGCGGGTTGGTCGCGATCGGATCCGTGGGCGCCGGGGAGGGGAGCGTGGCGGCGACCCGAGCAGGCGCTGCCGCAGCGGTGACCTGCTCGGGCGCGGACCAGCGGGCCGCCCCGGTCGATGCGAGATAACCCAGCATTGCCCCGCCCGACAGGAGCGCGAGGGCCGCGAGCCCGTGCCGCAGCCTGAGCCCGACCGGCCGTTCGGCCGCCGGACGCGGCGGCGGGCGCAATCGGTTGCGTGGCAGACCCGGTGGCAGGACCGCGGGTTTCACGGCGGTGGCAAAGCGCAGCAGCGTCGCCTCGGCCGCTGCCTGCGGATCGACTGCTGCAGGGGTACGCGGTGTTGCCCCGGACGACCCGGCCGCGCTCTCTCCCACGCGGGCCGCTGCGGTGGCGGGCGTCCGCGTCACGCCGCGCAGCACGGCGGCGAGGTCGGACCCGTCGCCCATCGCAGGCGGCGCCGCGACCGGGGACGCGGCCATGGCGACCGGCAGGATCGCGACCGGTGCTGCGACAGCCGAAAGGATGGGCGCGCCCGCGCGCGGCTTCGGTCCCGTGCGCCCCTGGGCTCTGGCCACGGCGTCGGCATCGATCCGGCGGTGCCCCGCGGCCGCGCCGAGGAACAGCGTCGCCTGTGCCAGGCGGCAGAGCTCCCGCGGCACCCCGCCCGACAGCGCATGCAGCGCCGCCGCGGCCTCAGGCGTGAAGACGCCCGGGGCACCACCTGCCGCGACGATCCGGTGATCGAGAAAGGCGGCACTCTCCTCCGCCGCCAGTGGACCGAGCCGGGCCGCGGCACCGGCGCCGAGCGCTGCGGCGAGGCGCGGATGGGGCGCTGCGGCAAGCAGAGCCGCCGGTCCGCCCGGCGCCGTGGCCCTGGCCAGCAGCGTGGACAGCGACGCTTCGCCCAGGCGTTCGGCGGTGTCAAAGACCAGGAGGACCGGCCTGCCATCTGGTCCGGGGCCCGCAATGGCCGCGTCGAGCCAGCCGGCAAATCCGGCCTCGCTCGCGCCCCCCGCTGCGCCCCGCCCGGTGCGCAGACCCTCCGGCCCCCCCCGCAGCGCGGCCTCGATGAGCGTGCTTTTGCCGATCCCGGCCGCACCCCAGAGGCAGAACACCCCACCCGCCCCGCGCGCGGCTGCCGCGAGAAAGCCCGCAACCGCATCCGCCGCCGCTTGCGCCGAGGGGGCCCGGTAGACAAAGGCCGGGTCGAAGCCCGGGGCGAAGGCCGGACGCCCGAGGCCATACGCCGCCTGTGCCGGATCGCCGGGGAATCGATCCACCCGGGGCAGCGCAGACAGGGGCATGTTCATGGCGCAGATCCTCGCGGCTCGATCCACTTGCTGACAGAATTAACCGTGGGCTAACCATCCGGATGCAGCCGACATCCGAATAACGCCCGCGCCGCCCCCGCCCCCTGCGCCCGGTTTCAGTTCGGGCGCCGATTGCGCGCCGGGTGGCAATTTGGCCATGCGCTGTCCGAACCCGGTGCTAGGATGTGGCGATGGCCCCGCTCGACACCGCCGCCCTGATCGAGGACCTGGTCCGGGTGACCGCCCTGGGCGAGGCCGACAGCGTGGCGCTGTTCCACCGGGCCTGCACGGCGATCGTCGCGGCCGGCGTGCCGGTGGCGCGGGCCGCGATGCAACTCGAGTACCTGCACCCGGAATTCTACGGCTATTGCCTGCATTGGCGCAGTGACCAGCCCGCGCACGAGATTGCGCGCAGCCACGCCTTCGCCGAAGGCGCGGAGTTCCAGGCGAGCCCCTACATGGCGAGCCTGCGGGCCCGCGGCCCCGTCCTGTGGCGGCTCGACCCGCCCGATGCGGCGACGGTTAACATGCCGCTGCTCGCCCGGTTGGCGGCCGAAGGGTTCACGGCGCTTCTCGCCGACATCGTGCCCACGTCCGACCGCCTGCCCCCGGGCATCTCCTGGGCAACGCGGGCGCCGGGCGGATTTGCGCCCGCGACCCGTGCGACGCTCGAGAGCCTGACGATCCCGCTCTGCGGCGTCTTTCGCGCGCTGGCCGAGCGGCGCATGACCGCGGCGGTCCTTGCCACCTATCTCGGCCCGCTCGCAGGCGGGCTCGTCGCGCGCGGCGTGACCCGGCGCGGACAGGTCGAGGCGATGGAGGCGGTCGTCCTGATGGTCGACCTGCGCGGGTTCACCGCGATGAGCCTGACCCAGACGCAGGACACGCTGGTGGAGCGGCTGAACCGCTTTTTCGGCGCCGTCGCGGACGCCGTCGCCGATGCGGGGGGCGAGGTGCTGAAGTTCCTCGGTGACGGTGTGCTCGCGGTCTTTCCCGTCGGACCCGCCCGACCGGCCGAGGCCGCCTGCCGCGCCGCCGCCCGCGCCATCGCCGCGGTGCGGATGGCGGCGGCGGACCCCTTCGTCGCGGCGCTCGCCCTTGGCGCGCTCGGGTTCGGGAATGTCGGGGGGCGGGCGCGGCTCGACTTCACCGTGCTCGGCCCTGCCGTGAACCTCGCCGCGCGGATCGAGACGGTGGCCAAGGCGAGCGGAGAGCCGGTGCTCATGGACGGCGCGGTCGCAGAGCACCTGCCCCCCGCCTGGGTCCGCCCCGCGGGTCTCCACACCCTGCCGGGGTTTTCGGCGCCGCGCCCGCTCTTCGCGCTGACGCCGCCCGCCGGTTGACAATCGCGCACCTGCCCCGCTAGCTCGCCGCCGAACTCCGTGCGGGAGCCGCCGATGCCGACGCCCTATGCCCCCCTGACGGCGCAGACCCTGGGACCGCGCCTCGGTTACTTGCCGTCGCTCATGGCCCGGATCGGTGCCGATCCTGGCGCATGGCAGGTGCGCGAGGTGGGGGACGGCAACCTCAACCTCGTCTTCATCGTCGAGGGCCCGGCGGGCGGTCTGGTGGTCAAGCAGGCGCTGCCCTATGTCCGGCTGGTCGGCGAAAGCTGGCCGCTGCCCTTGACCCGGTCGTTCTTCGAATACCACGCCCTGACGCGGCAGGCGGCCCGCGATCCGGGGACTGTGCCCGAGATCGTCCATTTCGACGAGGGTCAGGCCCTGATCGTGATGGAATACCTCGCCGACCACGTGATCCTGCGCCATGCCTTCATCGAGGGGCGGCGGGTGGAGGGGCTGGGGCAGGTGCTCGGCCGGTTCCTGGCGCGCACGCTCTTTCGCGGCTCGGACCTCTCGATGACGGCAGCGACGCGCAAGGCGGACCTTGCGCTGTTTGCGGGCAACGTGGCGCTTTGTGACATCACCGAGGCGCTGGTGTTTACGGACCCCTATTTCGACGCCCCCCTGAACCGCTTCACGCCCGCGCTCGCGCCCCTGGTGGCGGAGCTGCGGGCGGATGCGGCGGTGAGGATCGCGGCGCAGACGCTCAAGACGGCGTTCTGCACCCGGGCCGAGACGATGCTGCATGGCGACCTGCATTCGGGATCGGTCATGGTCTCTGCCACCGCGACGCGGATCATCGATCCCGAATTCGCGGTCTATGGCCCGATGGGGTTCGATGTGGGGATGCTGATCTCGAACCTCCTGATGGCCGCCCTGGCCCAGCCGGGGCATGGCGCGGACCGCGCCCCGTTCCGTGACTGGATCCTGGCCGAGGCCGTGACGGTCTGGGACGTCTTCGCCGCAGAGTTTGCCCGCCTCTGGCGCAGCGAGCGCACCGGCATCCTGCACCAGCGCGCGCTCTACGAGGATCAGTGCGACGAAGCGGCGTCCGAGGCGGCGCTCATGCGCTGGCTCGCCGGGATCTGGCGCGATGCGCTGGGCATGGCGGGGGTGGAGATGCACCGCCGGGTCATCGGTCTGGCCCATATCGCCGAGTTCGACCGGATCGCGGACGATGGCGCGCGCGCGACCTGCGAGGCGCGGGCGCTGCGGCTCGGCCGCGCGCTGATGCTCGGCGCGGACCGGATCCCCGGGATGGACGCGGTCGTGGCGCTGCTGCGCGCAGAGGAGATGCACCCATGAAGGTCGACGGCACCCCCTATCGCACCATCTGGCCCGCGCCCGGCGGCGGCGCGGTCGAGATCATCGACCAGCGCTGGCTGCCCCACGACTTCCGCATCGTGCCCCTGCGCAGCCGGGACGAGGCGGCGGTCGCGATCCGCGACATGTGGGTCCGGGGGGCGCCGCTGATCGGGGCGACCGCGGCCTATGCCATGGCGCTCCAGATGGAGGCCGATCCGTCCGATGCGGCGCTGGGCACGGCCTGGGACGTGCTGAACGCCACCCGGCCCACCGCGATCAACCTGCGCTGGGCGCTGGAGCGGATGCGCCGCCACCTCCTCCCCCTCGCGCCCGAGGGCCGCCCCCGCGCCGCCTGGGCCGAGGCTGCCGCGATCGCCGAGGAGGACGTGGCGATGAACGCCCTGATCGGCGGCCACGGCCTGACGCTGATCCAGGCCATCGCTGCGACGAAACCGGGCGAGGCCGTCAACATCCTGACCCATTGCAACGCAGGCTGGCTCGCCACCGTGGACTGGGGCACCGCCACTGCCCCGATCTACCGCGCGGTCGAGGCGGGCATCCCCGTCCATGTCTGGGTCGACGAGACCCGCCCCCGCAACCAGGGCGCCGCGTTGACGGCATGGGAAATGGCAGGCCACGGCGTGCCCCATTCGCTGATCGTGGACAATGCGGGTGGCCACTACATGCAGGCGGGGATGGTGGACATGGTGATCGTCGGCACCGACCGGACGACCGCCACGGGCGATGTCTGCAACAAGATCGGGACGTATCTCAAGGCGCTCGCCGCCCGCGACACCGGGGTCCCGTTCTACGTCGCCCTCCCGTCGCCCACCATCGACTGGACGGTCCGCGACGGCCTGCGCGAGATCCCCATCGAGGAGCGCAGTCCCGACGAGGTCCGCCTCGTCTGGGGCAAGCCCGAGGGCGGCGACCCCGTCGCGGTGCGCATCTGCCCCGACGCCAGCCCCGCGCGCAACCCCGCCTTCGACGTGACCCCTGCGCGGCTCGTCACCGGGCTGATCACCGAGCGCGGGATCGCCGCGGCCTCCGAGCCGGCCCTCGCCGCGCTGTTCCCCGACCTTGCCCCCCGCATCCGGGCTTGATCCCGCACCGGGTGCGCGACAGGCGTCGATGGTGCGTCCCCCGCATTCGGCTACGCCCGGCCTGCATCGGGGGCGTTCAGGATCTTCTTCATCGCCATGGATCAACCTCTCAGGTCCGCGCCGGTGGCGCAGGGTGGACGCGGTCGCGGCGATCGGGATCGGACCCCCGGATCGCGCGTCTTCGCAGGCGGCACCGGCCCCGGCAGGCCCGTCGCCGTCACGAACATCTGCCGCAGGCTGCGCGCGAGTACCAGCCCCCGACGCGGGCGGGGCGTAGCCGAATGCGGGGGACGCACCATCGACGCCTGTCGCGCACCCGGTGCGGGATCAGGCCCGGATGCGGGGGGCAAGG
>JANNOT010000244.1:0-2796 GCA_031399375.1 Paraoceanicella sp. | reverse complement strand
CAGGACTGGCTGGCCGATGACGATGCGGACCAGGCCGAAGCCTATGCCGAGCGCGACGAGCTCGACAGCCGCCGGTCGCTCCTGATGGACGCCATGGAAAGCCTGAACGAGCGCGAACGCCACATCCTGACCGAGCGCAAGCTGAAGGACGAACCCGTGACGCTCGAACAGCTCTCCGAGGTCTATGACGTCAGCCGCGAGCGGATCCGCCAGATCGAGGTGCGGGCGTTCGAAAAGCTTCAAAAGCGCATGCGCGAGCTGGCGGCGGAAAAGGGGATGATCCCGTCGGTAGGCTGACGGGTGTCGCGGGGCCACGACACCCCCGCGATCCTCAGACCCCGTAGAGTGCACCGTATTTGTGGTTGAGGTAATCGAGCAGCGCGACCTCGGTTGGCGGATGTCCGATCGCCGCCCCGATCAGCGCAGCAGGCGCCATCAGTCGGCCGTGGCGATGGATCCGGTCGCGCAGCCACGAGATCGCAGGACCCAGATCGCCCCTCGCCACAGCCTCCTCCAGACCGGGCAGGTCGCGGCCCATGGCGGCAAAAAGCTCGGCTGCGAAGATATTGCCCAGGGTATAGGTGTGAAAGTAGCCGAACAGCCCGACGGACCAGTGCACGTCCTGGAGCACGCCCTGGGCCGGGCTGGGCACGCCGACGCCGAAATCGGCGGCGAACCGGTCGTTCCACGCGGCCTCGAGATCCCCGACCGCGAGATCGCCTGCGATCAGCGCACGCTCGAGATCGAACCGCATCATGATGTGCAGGTTGTAGTGGACCTCGTCCGCCTCGGTGCGGATATACCCCGGGGCCACGGCGTTGATCGCGCCATAGAGCGCATCGGGACCGTCGAGCCCGATATCGCCAAAGGTCTCGACCAGCGCGGGGTGGAACCAGGTGCAGAATGCGCGGCTGCGGCCGATCTGGTTCTCGATCATCCGGCTCTGGCTCTCATGCACGCCCATCGAGGCCCAGCGTCCCGCGGGGGTGAGGGCGAGCGCCGGGTCGATCCCCTGTTCGTAGATGGCGTGGCCCGTTTCATGCAGAGTGGAGTAGAGGCAGTTGAACGGGTCATCCGCGCTGATCCGCGTGGTGATCCGCACGTCGCCCTGGACGCCCGAGCAGAACGGGTGGGTGACCAGGTCGAGGCGACCGCCGTCCCAGTCATAGCCGGCCACCGTGGCAAGGCGGCGCGCGAGCGCCATCTGCGCCTCGGCCGGGAAACGACCCGTCACGCGCAGGGGCGGGCGGGGGGATCCGGCGATCCGGCCGCGCAGGTCCACCAGGCCCGCGCGCAGCGGGGCAAAGATCGCCTCTACCCCGGCTGCGGACATCCCGGGCTCGTGATCGTCGAGAAGCGCGTCGTAGAGCGTGGTATCGGGCGCTGCCAGGCAGGATGCCTCGTCGCGCTTCAGCGCCACGATCCGGGCCAGCGTGGGCGCGAACGCGGCGAAATCACCGGCTGCGCGCGCCCGTGCCCAGACCCCCTGGCCAAGCGTGGTGGCGCGCGCGATGGCCGCGGCCAGTTCCGCGGGAACCTTGGTCGCCCGGGCATGGGTCCGCGCAGCCTCGCGCAGCGTGACCCGGTCGGGCGGTGCCGCCTCGGCAGGCGCCCCGGCGATCCAGTCGGGGATGCGCGCGTCGGTGGACAGCCGGTGGATCGCCGCCTCGACCGCCGCCGCCTGCTCGGCGCGCAGCTCCGCCCCCTTGGCGGGCATCATCGCCTCCTGGTCCCAGGAAAGGACGCGGGCGACCTCCTCCAGTGCCGCGATCTCGCGGACATGGGCCTTGAGCGCGTCGAGCGTGCTCATGCCTCCATCCCCTCCAGCTCGTCGATCATCCGGCCGATCAGGGCGAGGCCCTGGTTCCAGAACGCCGGGTCCGAAAGGTCGAGGCCGAAGGGGGCGAGCAGGTCGCGGTGGTGCTGCGACCCGCCAGCCGACAGCATGGCGAAGTACTTGTCCTGGAACGCCGGATCGCCGCCCTCGTAGACCGCGTAGAGCGCGTTCACCAGCCCGTCGCCGAAGGCATAGGCATAGACGTAGAACGGCGAATGGATGAAATGCGGGATGTAGGACCAGAAGGTCTCGTAGCCCGGGGCGAAGGTGAAGGCGGGCCCGAGGCTTTCCGCCTGCACCCCCATCCAGATCGCGTTGATATCGGCGGGGGTCAGCTCGCCCGCCCGCCGCGCGTCGTGCAGGCGGCATTCGAAATCGTAGAACGCGATCTGGCGCACGACGGTGTTGATCATGTCCTCGACCTTGCCCGCCAGCATCGCCTTGCGCGCACGCGCGTCGGTGGTGGCGGCGAGCAGCCGCTGGAAGGTCAGCATTTCGCCGAACACGCTCGCAGTCTCGGCCAGTGTCAGGGGGGTGGAGGAGAGAAGCTCGCCCTGGCCCGCCGCCAGCACCTGGTGCACGCCATGGCCAAGCTCATGCGCCAGGGTCATCACGTCGCGCTGCTTGCCCAGGTAGTTCAGCAGGACATAGGGGTGCACGTCCGTGACCGTGGGGTGCGCGAAGGCGCCGGGCGCCTTGCCGGGCTTCACGCCCGCGTCGATCCAGCCCCGCTCGAAGAACGGCGCCGCGATCTCGGCCATGCGCGGCGAGAAGCTGCCATAGGCGTCCAGCACCGTCGCCTTCGCCTCGTCCCACGGGATCACCCGGTCCGCACGCTCGGGCAGAGGGGCGTTGCGGTCCCAGAATTCGAGCTTTTCCAGCCCGAACCACTTCGCCTTCAGAGCGTAGTAGCGGTGCGACAGGCGGGGATAGGCCGCGACGACCGCGTCCCGCAGGGC
>JANNOT010000231.1:0-1698 GCA_031399375.1 Paraoceanicella sp. | reverse complement strand
CACCAGGCGATCGCGACCTCTGCCGGGGTGGGGGTGCTGATCTCGATCCCGGGGGCGCTGGGCTATGTGTGGGCGGGCTGGGGCCGCGCAGGGCTTCCCGCCGACGCGCTTGGGTTCGTGTCGCTTCTCGGCGTCGCGACCGTGGTGCCGACAGCGCTGCTGACGGCACAGGTCGGGGTGAACCTCGCCCATTCCCTGCCCAAGCGGCGGCTCGAACTGCTCTTCGGCCTCTTTCTCGTGGTCGTGGGGGCCCGGTTCGTGGCGGCACTGCTCGGGATCTTCTGATCCCCGGCCGAACCCGTTGCCCTCGAACATCGTCGCAAGGCAGCCCTCGGCCGCCAGATCGCGATGGCGAACGGGTGCAGCGGGACCGAGACCTCGCGCACGGTGGCCCGCAGCCCGCCGCCGCCCGGACCGCATCGCCGACGGCGGGATCCGCGCATGGGGCCGCGAAACCGCCGGAATGCGGCGACCAGCCCCTTGCCCTTCGCGGTCCGCACAGGGGCGGTCAGCTTGCGCGAGCGGGTCCCGCCGGCCTTGGCGATGGAGCCCTGCGCCAGCAGCTTCTTCGGTCCGTCTTGCAGGTCGGCCGTGTCGTCGCGGTGCAGGCCGCGCGAGAGTTCGGCGAGCCCCTTGGGCGCGCCGCCGATATGGACAATGTGCAGGATCGACGCCTCCGACCAGCCGAACGCGGCATGGGGCAGCGAGGCGAGGCAGTCGCGCCGCCATGTGGCGAAGGCCGTGGCGAGATGCCAGGTGGTCTATTCGAAATGGATTAGAGTAGCGGTCCCGCGCGTCCTCGCTCCCGGGCGTCGTGCCGTCCATCGCCCGCGTCCTCTTCGGTTCAGGTTCCCCGGTCCCATGCAGGACTTCGCCCGATGGGCCCACCCCCGGGACGGTGCGGGGATGACGATGCCCCATGACGGCGTCGTCGTCGTGGCGCCGGTCACTCTGCCCTACCGTGGCTGTTTGACCCGGACCGCGCCCCGCGACATCGACGGGCTCGCGGTGTCGAGCTTCACGCTTGCCCCCGATACCGCGATCGGCTGACCCAGCATCCCGGCCTGCGGGTGCGCTCTCTCGACGACGTTCCCCCGGGCGGCGCTGATGCCGCCCGCGGGCTACGGCGCCCATGCCGCGGCGCAGGCGACGGGGCTGTCGGTCTACCGCACGCTGCGGGCGGGGCTGCGGCCCTTCGGCGTCCGCGGGGCCACGCCTTACAGCGGGCCGACCGACACGCCCGCCTTCGATACGCTGCCGCCCCCGAGGCTGGCCCCCGCTGCCATCGCCCGCGCCGTGGTCCGCGCGCCGGTCGAGGGGCTGGAGGAGGTGCCGGAGGGCGATGTGGCGACCGACCTGGGCGAGCGGCTGCTGCTGAATCCCAACGCGGTCGAACGCGAGCTGGCGCCCGACTGACCCGGGGGCACCCGGGCCGTTCTGCGGGTGTGCCGCGCCGCTCGCCGATCCGCCGGCGACCCCATCCCGGGGCGCGCGGCTCAGAACAGGAGGTCGTCGATCTCCGCGGCGCTGACCGCCGCGGGGGCTGCTGCCGCGCGCTCTCCACGTTCCTCGGGCGTGGTGTAGGCCGCCTCGAGCCGGGCGCGCAGGGCGCGGAACGGCTCTGAGTCCGCCTCACCCGGCCGGGGCGCGGGCAGGGCCGCGATCGCCGTGGCGAGCGGTGCTTCGCGGGCGGCCAGG
>JANNOT010000214.1:0-5347 GCA_031399375.1 Paraoceanicella sp. | reverse complement strand
CGCCCCACCAGGACGTCGTCAACGTAGCCCTCGAGGATGGCGCGATAGTTCCGCATGCCGGGTCTCAGTGCCGGGTCCGCGGCTCGTACGGGTCGGCTGCCTGGCCGGACACGCCGTCGAGCTTGTCGAGGAAGTCGGTCTGCGGGTTGCCGAAGACCGCCAGGCGCGCCGCGGGCGAGCCCAGGCCGAGCTGCGCGATCGCGCGCCGGTAGGCGTTCGCCGCCGCCGCCCGTGCCTGCGCCTGCCCGCTCATGAACATCCCCTTCGTCTTCTCGCTCGCAGCCATCAGGGCATCCTGCTCGTGGATCTCCCGATCAAGCCGGAACCACTCGCCATAGGCGCTGGCCGCCATCTCGATCATGGGGATGTCCGCCCGCTCGACCGCCCGCCGCTTGGCAAGCCCCGCGACGAGGACGCAGTAATGACCACGAGCCTCGGGCCCGAGGTGACGGGGCGGTTGCGGTAGCGCCGAGAGCGCGATCGCGTCCTCGTGATCGGGCAGCCAGTCGGCGCCACGGGCGATCCGCCCTCCCAGGACCGGCTTCCTCCCCCGCTTCATCAACCACCCCCCCCTAATTCCAACCCGCGCAGAAATGTAATTGCACCGACGGTCGGCAGGCCGCGGCACTCCAGACTTTCGAGGCCCCCCGGGGCGTCATTTGTTCGCATCTTGTTCGCGCTTCGGCCCGCTTCCGCAACCCAGTGCGGGTGCTTCGGCATCGATTCGTGCCTCTGCGACCCGCTTCCTACCGTCATGGCAGGCCTTGCAGAGCGCCTGCAGGTTGGCCCGCGCCCAGAACCAGGCAGGGTCGCCCCGATGGGGGCGAATGTGGTCGACCACTGCGGCATCGGCCCGACTGCGACCCTCACGCAGCATCACCCCGCAGCCCAACCACTGGCACGTCCAGTGCGCCTCGGTCAGGACGACCAGCCGCAGGTCACGCCACCGCCGCGTGTCGTACCAGCGCCGCCACGCATCGCCCTGCCGCACTTGGTCCGCCCGCGCCCACCGCTCGACCGCCGCCCGCTCGGCATGGGCCGGGCAGTGCGACTGTCCCGCAGGGGCAAGCGTGCGGCACCCGGGCCAGGCGCAGGGACGACGGATCACGCTGCACCCCGGAAACAGGAAACCCGCCGCGGCGGTGCCGGGCGGGTCATACGTTCTCTACTGTACCTACTCATGCCCACTTAGCCGGACACCGTCAACACGCATTGTTACAGCATCAGGTGGTTTGCCAAGACCTCAAGCCCTACAGATAGTCTTTCCAAGACGTTGGCCATGCTGTCCCGGTTCTTTGCCAGCCCGTCGCGGATCATCCTCCCGTCGCAGCACACATGCCGCACGGCAGCTTGCGAATCGCGCGGCACGACCCGCATCAGCCGGACGAACCGATCCTGCCGCTCGACCATCACCGCCGTCGGCGCATCGGGCCGGGACGACACGTCCACCCGATCCTCGGACAGATCGCGCGACGGGGTTCGCATCGTCGCCTCCCACGCATCGATGATCCGCTGGCCCGCCACGAACTGCCGCTTGTTCACTGCCTCGCGCAACCAGAGCACCTCGAGCGCATGCAGCCGCCGCGTCCGGCGCCTCCCATTGGCATCCTCCGGCACCGGCTCGACCACGGCCGGGACGCCCGCCCGCGCGCCCACCTCGATCACCCGGAAGTCCACCCGCGACCGCGGCGACGCTGCCGTGCCCACCACCGGGCCGGGCACGCAGCGCAGGGCCAGCACGCCTGCCCCGAGATCGGTGGGCGGAGCCGTGTCCGGCCCTGCCGCCAGCGTGATGGACGCGCGCCGCCTCATGACGCCACCTCGCGCCCGCCGGGGGTGGTCTCGACCAGGGCCCGCGCAACCTCCTCGCGCCTTGCATGGGCAGCGAGGCGCGCCACGTCCTCGGCACAGAGCGCAACGCCAAGTTCGCGCCGCGCCACCAGCCGGTCGAGCTCGCGCCGCTCGTCCAGCGCCTGGCCCCGCAGAGTGTCGAGCACATAGGCCGTGGGCACCCCGGGATGGTCGCGCAGCCAGCTCAGGAGCACCCCGGCATAGCCCTCGGCCAGGGCGCGCCGCCCGGCCGCCGAGGCCATGTAGGACGTGACCTTCTCGCTGAAGCTCGGCGGCGGGCGACGCAGCGCATGGGCGAGCTGCAGGATGTGCACGCCCCGCGGCCACGCCCCCCCCGTGCGCTGCGCCAGCTCCAGCACCCCCTCGCGCAGCGCCACCAGCTCGACCTCGGTCAGGTAGGCCAGCCTTCCTGCCAACTGCCCCCGCTCGGCGGTCCAGACCGCAGCCCCCAGGTTGCGCCCCCGGACCAGCCCCAGCCCGTCGAGCGGCTCGAACAGCACCCGGCGCACCATCTCCCGCGCCCCTGCCGTCGCCGTCACCACGATCTCCGTCATGTCGCGCTCCATCGCCGCCTGCCCATCCTCATTGCCCCTTCCCTTGCCTGCCGACTTGTCCACATCCATGACGCTGGAGAGGAAGAAGGTCTTGTACTGTCTGTCTTTTCTGTATTGTCCGGTCCTGTCCCGTCCTGTCATCTCCTGTCCTGTATGTGCGTGACAGTGACAGGCCCGGACACACCTCAGGCGCCTGTCACGGCACCTGTCATTCGCTGTCATTCTCGCTGTCATGGTTGCTGTCATGATGACAGCCCATGACAGCAGCCCCTACCCGGGCACGGGCTTGATCGCCTTGCGGAACTCGGCATTGACGCCGAGATGCTCGCGCAGAGCGCCCCGCACCGTGTCCGCGTTGATGTAGACCCCACCCGCGTCGAGCAGGTCCGCGATCCGGTCGTGCAAGGCGCTGTCCTCGACCCATTCGGGCCGCACGGCGGGCATGGCGGCCAAGGCCTTCTTGACCCGCGCCCGGCGTTGCGCGCGCCGCGCCGCCTCGCGGTTCTGGTCATGGCCGATCTTGCGGGTCAGCATCTTGACCACCTCCCGCGCGATGACCCGGTGGCCGAGTGCTGCGACCGTGTCGCCGTCCTCGGTCTCGACCAGGCAGGGCGACCAGCCATAGAGTGCACCGGTCCGCGCAGCAGCCCAGGCGTCGAGATCGGTGCCGTACTTCGCGAACTGCGCCAGGACCACGTCGTCATCGGGCAGCGTGCCCGCAGGGTCGCTGGCGAAGGCCTCGGTCCAAAGCAGCAGCGCAGTCCCGATATCGGCCCGCCCCGCCACCCCGCGCGCGACCGAGCGGTTGACGAAGGTCGAGCCGCGGAGCTGGTCGCCGAAGAGCGGGTACCAGGAGAACCCTGCCAGGGTCTGCCCCTTGCGCAGCGGATAGAGCCAGAGCTCGCTCATGCCCCGTCATCCTGGTCGACCTGTTCGCGCCCCACCGGCTGCAGGACGGGCGCGTGCATGATCACCACAAGCCCCTCGTCCTCGAGCACGTCGAGCAGATGGCGCACGGGCGCCTGCAGCAGCGCACGCAGATGCTCCACAGGGTCCCACCCCTGGGCATGGCGGGGATCGAGGCGGCGCCGGGCGCCCTCGCCCTCGGCCACCATTTGGGCCGCGACCCCGATCACCGCGCGCATCAGCGACGCGGATACGACCCGCCCCTGCGCGCCAACCTGCGCGACCGCGTGATCCACCACCTGCGCGATCCGCTGGTCGGCCAAGATCACGACCGGCGCAGCGCCGCCCGCGGCCCCGGGACGCGAAGCGGCAGGAAGAGGCGCAAGGGACGTCCGCGATCCGAACTCGGACCACGGCCAGGCGGGCTCGTCTGGATCAGCTGTCTGCATCGATCGTCTCCCTGCGCCGCTCGGGCGCCGCCAGCTGGTGCGCGGCGGCGAGCGTGCCGCGTGATGAAAACCGGACGAGTGCCGCCATGCCGCCGATCGCTTCCATCGCAGCGGCGACATCCGCGGGCGCCACACCGGTGGCCCGCGTCGCGGTCCCCGCCAATGCCCCGCGTCGCATCAGGTCGAGGGCGGCGATCACCGCGATCGGAAACCGGGGCTCTGGCGGCGGCGCGGGGGCCAGCACATGGGCGGGCATCCGGACGCCACAGAGATCGAGCGCCTGCTGCAGCTCTTCGCATGCGCGGATCGCGGGCAGCGACATGCCCCGGCGCCCCAGCCAGTCGCGGAACCTGGCATAGTCCGCCTCCGCCTCCCGCGCGGCGGCCATGCCCGACTGGCCCTGCCAGACCAGCACGATCGATTCGGCATAGCGGGCCAATTCCGTCGGGGTCGTGGACGCGCGCGGCATCACTTCTGCTCCCGCAGCGCACGCAGCAGCACCTCGAGCGCTTCGACCGCCTCCACTGTCTCGGCGATCGCCGCCGCCCGCTCGTCCGCCGTCAGGTCCGGCCCCCGGTCGAGCAGCCGGAATGCCCGGATCACCGCGGAATGCGCCTCGGCCGATTCCACCGTCGACCGCGCCAGCGCCGCCTGCACCGTGTCGTCCGACAGCCGCGCCCGCGCCCCGATCCGTTCCGCCAGCAGCCCGGTGATCGGGAATGACCCCAGCGCATCCTCCAGCGCCAGGACAGCCGGCAGCGTCACCGCCGCCTGGCCCGTGCACATCTTGCTGACCGTCCCCTTCGACCCCGCCCCGAGCCGCGCCTCGAGCAACGCCGCCGCCGCCTCGACCCCGCCGAACCGGCGCACAAGCCCGTCGAACAGATGGGCGAAGACGGAGGGGAAAAGCTCAGTCATGGGCAACCCCCACGGGAAAAACCGGGTTTTGTGGGCAGCGGCGCGAAGATGTGCGATGTTCCGCCGCAATCGGAGGAAGAGGAGGCACTGATGACCGAGGAAGACGTGAACCTGCAGGCCGCGATCCGCGCGCACCGCGCTCTACTGGCGGCAATCATCGCGCGACTGCCCGGCCTTCGCGAGGACCTCTTGAAAGAGGTGGCCCGAATGGATGCGATCGGGACAGAAGGCGCGAGCGCCGCTGCTATGCTTGCGGAGATCCAGACAGTCCTGCGGATCGCGCCACGCGCATGATCCTCTCCTCGATATCCCGCTCGGTCAGTTTTTTGCCGTCCGGGACAGCCGCATTCGTCGCACTGCGGCCGGAAACCCGCTCGATCCGCCGGTCCAGCGGGCGAAGGAGGAATTCGATGAGGCGCTTGAACATGGGAGGGCTCCTGGTGTGGGCCGCGGCCTTGTGCGGCGGATGGCTGACCGTGGCGCCCGCGCGTGCGGACGAGCGACCGCCCCCCCCCCCACTTCGCAATGTGCCGAGGGCGCCATCCGTCGGACGACGCAGCGTTCGACAATTGCGTCAATCGCCAATGGACCGCTGTGTTCGCGATAAAGGGGCTGATAGACGGAGCTGGGAAGCGGGCCGGTGCGCCCTCTGCCGCGGCGTTCGACGCA
>JANNOT010000213.1:0-2923 GCA_031399375.1 Paraoceanicella sp. | reverse complement strand
GAGGAGAACAAGGGCCTCGAGACCGAGACCGAAGTGGTCGAGGGCATGCAGTTCGACCGCGGCTACCTCAGCCCCTACTTTATCACCAATGCCGACAAGATGGTGGCCGAGCTCGAGGACGTCTACATCCTCCTGCACGAGAAGAAGCTCTCGTCGCTCCAGCCCATGGTCCCGCTGCTCGAGACCGTGATCCAGTCGGGCAAGCCGCTCCTGATCGTGGCCGAGGATGTCGAGGGCGAGGCGCTCGCCACGCTCGTCGTCAACAAGCTGCGCGGCGGCCTGAAGATCGCGGCCGTGAAGGCCCCGGGCTTCGGCGACCGGCGCAAGGCGATGCTGCAGGACATCGCGATCCTGACCGGCGGCCAGGTGATCTCGGATGACCTCGGCATGAAGCTGGAGAGCGTCGGGATCGACATGCTCGGCACCGCGAAGAAGATCCGGATCTCCAAGGACGACACCACGATCGTGGACGGCCATGGCGACAAGTCCGAGATCGAGGCGCGCGTCGCCCAGATCCGCCAGCAGATCGACGAGACCACGTCCGACTACGACCGCGAGAAGCTCCAGGAGCGTCTGGCCAAGCTCGCGGGCGGCGTCGCCGTGATCCGCGTCGGCGGCTCGACCGAGGTCGAGGTGAAGGAGCGCAAGGACCGCGTCGATGACGCGCTCAACGCGACCCGTGCGGCCGTGCAGGAAGGCATCGTTGTCGGGGGCGGCGTCGCGCTGGTCCAGGCCGCGAAGCTCCTGATCGATATGGAAGGGGCGAACCCCGACCAGACCGCAGGCATCTCGATCGTCCGCCGCGCGCTCGAGGCACCGCTGCGTCAGATCGCCAACAATGCCGGCGTCGATGGCGCCGTGGTTGCGGGCAAGGTGCGGGAATCCGACGACAAGACGTTCGGGTTCAACGCCCAGACCGAAGAATATGGCGACATGTTCAAGTTCGGCGTGATCGACCCGGCCAAGGTCGTGCGCACCGCGCTCGAGGATGCAGCCTCGATCGCGGGTCTGCTCATCACCACCGAAGCCATGATCGCCGACCGTCCGGAGCCGAAGTCGGCAGGCGGCGGCGGTGGCGGCGGCATGGGTGGCATGGGCGGCATGGACGGGATGATGTAATCCCGCAACGCTCCAGTCGAGGGACAGTCAGACGGGCCGCCCGGCGAGAGGGCGGCCCTTTTTCGTGCGCACCGGGGCCTGCGCAAGCACGCAGCGTCGGTCGATGCCCGGGGCCGCGCCGGTCCGGACCGCGCAACTCGGCGTGTGCGTGTCGGCAAGTGCTTGCTTGGTCGCGCAGCACGGGCTGTGGTGCCCCCATGTCCCGGCTCCTGCCCACCCTCGTGGCCCTCGTCGCCTTTGCATCCAATTCCGTGCTCTGCCGCTTTGCGCTGGCGGGGCAGGAGATCGGGCCCGCGCAGTTCACAGCGATCCGCGTCGTGGCCGGGGCTGTCACGCTGGCTGCGCTCGTGATCCTGACTGCCGGTCCGGCGCGTGGGATCGCACGGCTCCGCGGGGCCGCGTCCCCCGTGACCGCCGCAGCGTTGGCGATTTACGCCGTGGGGTTCTCCTACGCCTATGTCTCGCTTGCCACCGGTACCGGGGCGCTGCTGCTGTTCGGCACGGTCCAGATCGGCATGTTTGCGGGTGCGCTCCTGGGCGGCGAGCGCCCGGGGGCGGGACGCTGGGCGGGTTCGGCGCTGGGGCTCTGCGGCCTGTCGGTCCTGTTCCTGCCCGGTGCGATTGCGCCGGACGTCTGGGGTGCCGCCGCGATGGTAGCGGCCGCGGCGGGATGGGCGGTCTTTTCGTTGCGTGGGCGGCGGTCGGCCGACCCGGTTACCACGATGGCGGGCGCGTTCCTGCTCTGCGTCCCGGCCGCCGTCGCGCTCGTGGTGCTGGCCCCGGCCGAGCGGGCGGCGAGCGGTCTTGGCGTCGGGCTCGCGGTCGCGTCGGGCGCGGTTGCCTCGGGGCTCGGCTATGTCGTCTGGTACAGCATCCTGCCGCGGCTGGACGCGAGCGTTGCGGCTGTCGCCCAGCTCGCCGTGCCGCTGCTGGCCGTCGCGGCGGGGGCCGTGCTGCTGGGCGAGCCCCTGACGCTGCCCTTTGCGCTCGCCGCCCTCCTCATCCTGGGGGGCGTGGGCACGGCGCTCCTGTCGGGGCGCCGGTGAGCGCGCGCGATCCGCGCCGGGCGCTGGAGCTCTGGCCCGATCCGGCGCTGCGGCGGGCGCTGCGCGAGCCGGGCGGTCTCGCGGCCGGGCTGCGCCAGGCGATCCGGCGCGCACTCTGCCGCGGGATCACGCCCGGGCCCGATCCGATCCCAGGTGAAGCGGTGGGTGGCCGTCCCGTCCGGCTTCAGCTCGAACCCGCCCTGCGCGCGGCGCTCGACGTGGTTGCGATCCGCGCCGCCCTGTCGCCCGCGGCGACTGCTCTCGCCCTCGCGCGCGCCATCGTCACCGCGCGGCAGCAGCCGCGCCCGGACCCCGGCTCTGCGCAGGACTGAGGCCGGGGGGACAGGGGTTCACGCATGCCCGCGGGCTACCTCGGCACCCGCGATTGGGGGCCGGGCGATGTCGGCGCGGTCTGCCGGGCGCGGCGTATCCCTGACGGATCGTCCAGGAACGGCCCGGTTGCGGTCATCCGCCGGGGGCGGCAGAGCTACGGGCCCGCGGGACCCCGCGCCGCGCCCCGGGGGCTCAGGCGCGTCACATGCCCCATCTTGCGCCCCGGGCGGATCTCGGACTTGCCATAGAGGTGGATCGCGGTCCCCGGCTCGGCCGCCAGCGATGCCCATCGGGCGGCGTCCGCGCCGATCAGGTTGGTCATGACCGCATCGGAATGCCGGGCACCGTCCCCCAGCGGCCAGCCCGCCACGGCGCGGATCGCCTGGGCGAACTGGTCGGTGATGCAGGCCTCGATCGTCCAGTGA
>JANNOT010000206.1:0-3130 GCA_031399375.1 Paraoceanicella sp. | reverse complement strand
CGGCTTCGTCGTCAGCCGGTTCGGCTGCGGCGGCATCGTCGTCGTCGGCATCATCCTGCTCGTACTCGGCATGAACCCGCTCAGCCTGCTCGGCGGCCTCGGTGGCGGGACCGTCGGCGGCAGCGGCGTCGGCTTCCCCGGCGTGCCGGAACAAATCGGCCAGCCGCAAGCGACGGGTCCTCAAGGCGCGGCGACGCCGGCGCAGGATGCCAACGCACGGTTCGTTCGCCGCGTTCTCGGCACGACCGAGGACACATGGAACAAGATCCTGCCCGCGCAGGCCAATCGCCGCTACGTCGAACCGCGGCTGACGCTGTTCTCCGGGCAGGTGCAGTCGGCGTGCGGCGGCGCGACGTCGGCGAGCGGGCCGTTCTACTGCCCCGCCGACAGCAAGGTGTATCTCGACGCGACCTTCTTCGACGAGCTGTCGAGCCGGTTCGGTGCCCCGGGCGATTTCGCCGCCGCCTATGTCATCGCGCACGAGATCGGCCACCACATCCAGAACGTCCTGGGCGTCAACCAGCAGACCGAGCCGATGATGGCGCGTGCCAGCCGCGCCGAGCGCAACGCGATCTCGGTCCGCATCGAGCTCCAGGCCGATTGCCTCGCCGGCATCTGGGCGAAGGACAATGCCGACATTCTCGATCCCGGCGACGTCGAGGAAGCGACCACCGCTGCTACGGCGATCGGCGACGACCGGCTCCAGCGTCAGGCGCAGGGCACCGTCGTCCCCGACAGCTTCACCCACGGTACGAGCGCGCAGCGGGTGCGGTGGTTGAAGCGTGGAATGGAAGCGGGAACGCTGGCGGCGTGCGATACGTTCGCCGCGGACACGCTGTAGGAGCTGACCCTATCGAACCGTCATCCCCGCGAAAGCGGGGACCCATCTCCATCGGCACGAGATGGGTCCCCGCTTTCGCGGGGATGACGGCTCGGGAGTGGACCGGCCCAAACCGCGAACGCCTCCGCCTGCCGCGCCCGGACCCACATCACCGCCTCCGGCCCGACGAACGCCCCCGCATAGCCGCGCTGCCCGAGCCACCAGCCCTGCCCGGGCAACCGATCGCTCGCGCGTACCACCAGCACCGCGAGCGGTGGTCGACCCGCGCCGCGCTCGCCCGCATCGATGTCGTCGAGCACCACGCACAGCGCGCGCATCTTCGGGCGGCTAAAGGCATGGCCGAGCGCATTCAGTACCTCGGCATAGGTCACGCTCTCGCCCGCCCGCGCCGCCGCGACCAGCAAGGCGCGAACGTGATCGGTATCAAGGCTCACCGCTTGATCAGTTTGACCGCCGCGACGATGACCGCGCCGATCGCCACGCCGACAAGTCCCGCCAAGGCCGCCTGGACGAGCCACGCCACCACCGGCCCGCCGATGTCGCCGCACGCCGGGCCGCCGCCCGGTCCAGACCGGACCCCCCGAAGGCCATCCGCACGTTTGCCCGCATTGTCCGCCCCCATCATGCAGAGGCTGGACTTCTGCCACGGCGACGCGCCCCGGGCCAAGCCCCCGCGCCCCCGATGCAAGCTGGTCACAATGCCGTGACCGAAAAACAACCCGAGGATGAAATTCGAAACGACCCCCTCGTCTTGCGCAGACAGATCGGCAATGATCGGCAAAGTTTCGCTTACCGAGGGTTCGGGTTCGCCACAGCTTCGATTGGTTGCGAGTTTCATCATGCCGCTTACCTGCCTGCCGTTTCCGGATCTGCTGTCGTGACGCTGAACCTCAGGGAAACGCCCGCCGCCGTTGATGAGGTGGACCTGCGGATTGTCGAGACGACAGACCTGCACATGCACCTCTTTCCTTATGACTACTATGCGGCGCGGCGCAGTCAGGCCCATGGCCTTGCCCGTGCCGCCGGACTGGTCGCTCAGCTTCGGGCGGCCACCCCGAATGTGCTGTTGTTCGACAACGGCGACTTCTTGCAGGGCTCGCCGCTCGGCGATTACGCGGCGTCGTCCCGGGGCATCGGTCTGGGCGACCTGCACCCGGCAGTCGCCGCGATGAACCACATGGGCTATGACGCGGTGACCGTGGGCAACCACGAGTTCAACTATGGTCTGGGATTTCTGGAGCGTGCGCTGGATCGCGCGACGTTTCCGGTCGTGACGGCGAATGTCCTGCGCGCCCGCGCGCCCGATCCGCGCAACGACCGCACCTTCCTGCCGCCCTATGTCCTCCTGGACCGGGTCCTGCTCGACCGGTTCGGCAGGCCGCATCCCCTGCGGGTCGGGGTGATCGGCCTCGTGCCGCCGCAGACCGCAATCTGGGATCGCGCCCATCTCGAAGGGCGGGTGGCGGTGCGCGACATGGTCGAAACTGCCGCCGCCTGGGTGCCGGAGATGCGCGAGGCGGGGGCCGATCTGGTGGTCGCATTGGCCCATACCGGGATCGGTTCGCCCGATGCGCAGGAGGGGATGGAGAACGCGGCCATCCCGCTGGCCGGGGTCGAGGGGATCGACGTTCTTCTGGCCGGGCATTCGCATCTGGTGTTCCCCTCGCCGCGCTATGCGGGACATGCCGGGGTCGATGTCGCGGCGGGGACCATCCGGGGCAAGCCTGCGGTCATGGCCGGCTGCTATGGATCGCACCTGGGCATCATCGACCTTCGGTTGCGGCGGGACGGGCGGCGCTGGCGCATGGTCGCCTCGAAAAGCGAGGCGCGCGCCTTGACAGAGCGGCGGCCCAACGGAACGTTGCGGGCCCGCGCCCCAAGCCACACCGCCATCCTTGCGGAGTCCCGCTCGCTGCACGCGGCGACACGCCGGTACATGGCCGTCACCGTCGGACAGTCGGCCGAGCGGCTGTGCAGTCACTTTGCCCTCGTCTCGGATACCGCCGCCCTGCGGCTGATCGGCGCGGCGGTGACCGACTATGTGGCCGGGGCGCTGAAGGACGGACCGCTTGCACCGCTTCCCGTTCTGGCTGCCGTGGCGCCGTTCAAGGCTGGCGGCCGGGGCGGGCCTGCCAACTTTACCGACATTCCGCCCGGCCCCCTCGCCCGGCGGCATGTGGCAGACCTCTACTCCTTCAACAATGCAATCCGGGCGGTCTGTGTGACCGGGACCGGGCTGCGCGACTGGTTGGAGCGTTCGGCGGCCATCTATCGTCAGGTCCGGGTCGG
>JANNOT010000178.1:0-4378 GCA_031399375.1 Paraoceanicella sp. | reverse complement strand
TACGCGCCGGTCTATACCGACACGCTCAGCCTGGACATGGACACGGTCGAGCCGAGCCTCGCCGGGCCGAAGCGCCCGCAGGACCGCGTGCCGCTGTCGGAGGCCGCGTCCGCCTTTGCGCGGGTCGTGGCCGAATACCGCGGCTTCGACATGTCGGACCCCGCGCAGGAGATGGTGGGCGAGGGCGGGGCGACCGCACCCGCCAAGGTGCTGCATGGGGGACCGAAATCGGTACAGGTCGAGGGCGAGGCATACACGATCCGCGATGGCTCGGTGGTCATCGCCGCGATCACGTCCTGTACCAACACCTCCAACCCCTACGTGATGATCGCGGCAGGGCTGGTGGCGCGCAAGGCACGCGCGCTCGGCCTGACGCGCAAGCCCTGGGTCAAGACATCGCTCGCCCCCGGCTCGCAGGTGGTGTCCGCCTATCTCGAGGCGGCAGGGCTGCAGGAGGATCTGGATGCCCTCGGCTTCAACCTCGTGGGGTATGGCTGCACCACGTGCATCGGCAATTCCGGGCCGCTGCCCGCCGCGATCTCCAGGGCGATCACCGATGGCGACCTGGTCGCGGCGGCGGTCCTGTCGGGCAACCGCAATTTTGAGGGGCGGGTCAATCCGGATACCCGCGCGAACTACCTCGCCTCCCCCCCGCTCTGCGTGGCCTATGCCATCGCGGGCGACATGGGCATCGACATCACCCGCGACGTGATCGCGACCGCCCCCGACGGGCGCGCGGTCTATCTGCGCGACATCTGGCCCACAACGCGCGAGGTGGCCGAGACCGTCGAGCGCACGGTGACGCGCGCGGCCTTCGTGGAAAAATACGCCGACGTGTTCAAGGGCGATGCCAACTGGCAGAACGTGGACGGGGGCGAGGGGCAGACCTATAGCTGGCCCCCCACCTCGACCTATGTGCAAAACCCGCCCTATTTCCGCGGCATGGGCATGGAAAAGGGGGCGATCCACGACATCGCGGGGGCACGGATCCTCGCGCTTCTGGGCGACTCGATCACGACCGACCACATCTCGCCCGCTGGGTCGTTCAAGGACCAGCATCCGGCCGGCCGCTACCTCATCGAACGCCAGGTGCCCCAGCGCGACTTCAACTCGTACGGTGCCCGCCGCGGCAACCACGAGGTGATGATGCGCGGGACCTTCGCCAACATCCGCATCAAGAACGAGATGCTCGACGGCGTCGAGGGCGGCATGACCAAGGGGCCGGATGGGGGCGAGACGTCGATCTACGACGCCGCGATGGCCTACCAGGCGGGTGGCACCCCGCTGGTCATCATCGCGGGCAAGGAATACGGCACCGGCTCGTCGCGCGACTGGGCCGCCAAGGGCACGATGCTGCTGGGGGTCAAGGCGGTGATCGCCGAAAGCTTCGAGCGTATCCACCGCTCCAACCTCGTCGGCATGGGGGTGATCCCGTTCGAATTCACCCAGGGCGACACGCGCAAGTCGCTGGGGCTGACCGGGGACGAGACAGTGGCGATCCACGGTCTTGCGGCGGGGTTGAAGCCGCAGGCGATGGTGCCCGCCACGCTCACCGATCCGGACGGGACGGTGCGCAGCATCACCCTGCGCTGCCGCATCGATACCGAAGTCGAGATCGAGTATGTCGAGAACGGAGGCGTGCTGCATTACGTCCTGCGCAACCTCGCCCGCGCCGCGTGACGCGCGGCCCCCGCCGCGGGGCGCGGGCGCCATCCGCGCCCATCGGGTGGCGCCGCGGGGCGGGGTCCACGCGCTCTCCCGAAAGCTTGACTGGCATGTTCCCGCGTCTCTTCCTACAACCGGCACCAGACGCTGGGGGAGGGGTTTGACGTGCGCATCCTCGTTTTGCTTGCCGCCCTCGCGGGCCTGTCCCTCCCCGCGCGGGCCGAGCCACCGCTGATCGTGCTGGAGCTATTCACCAGCCAGGGCTGCACCTCCTGCCCCCCTGCCGATGCGCTGCTGGAGATGCTTGCGGACGAGCCGGGGCTGCTTCCGTTGTCGCTGCACGTCGATTACTGGGATTATCTCGGCTGGAAGGACATCTTCGCCCGCCCCGAGAACACGCAGCGCCAGAAGCGATACGCCAAGGCGGTCAAGGCGCGGTCGCTCTACACGCCCCAGATGATCGTGAATGGGGCGGACCGGGTGCCGGGCAGCGACGAGGCGCAGGTCCGCATGTCCATCGCCGCCCATCGCATCGGTCCGGATTTCGCCCGCGTGACCCTGCGCCCCGGCCCCGACGCGGTCGAGGTCGAGGTCCGGCCGACGGGTGCGGCGGTGATCCTCCAGGACGAGGGGGTGATCCATCTTGTCACCTATGACCGCCCGATCGCGTCGCGCATCGAGGATGGAGAGAACAAAGGGCGCACGATCACCTATGTGAACGTGGTGCGGGACTGGCTGCGCCTGGGCACCTGGGACGGCGCCGCCGCCCGGACCTACCAGGCGCCGCTGCCCGGCATGGGTCGCGGCATGGCCGTGATCGTCCAGGACGGGACCGTCGGGCCTGTGCTCGCTGCGGCGCGGCTCGAACCCTGAGATGGCTGGGGCGCCAGGATTCGAACCTGGGAATGGCGGTACCAAAAACCGCTGCCTTACCGCTTGGCGACGCCCCAACGGCCCCGCTTCTAGTCCCGCCCCCGGGTCCAAGCAAGCCCTTGCGGGGACGGGGCCGAGCCGGTAGAAGCCGACCCATCGGAGTGTAGCTCAGCATGGTAGAGCGCTGCGTTCGGGACGCAGAGGCCGGAGGTTCGAATCCTCTCACTCCGACCATGTTCACCCTCGATGCATGCCTTTTGTCGACCCGCTATGTCCGGGACCGCCCCGGCCGCGCGCCTGACCCGGGTCCGGGGCCTGACCTGGCCGAGAAAGCGCGGTAGATGGTCGCGATGCGCCTGCCGGGGGTTGAGGAACCGGTGGTCTCGGCCGCCCCGATGACGCCGGGTTGGCGTTTTGCCGCGGCGCGGGTTCCCAGCTTTGGCGACATGGCATGGGGCAAGGGCCCGACCGATGCCGACGCGCTTGCGTCCTGCCTGGGCGAGGCGGCAGAGATGCTGGCCCTGCTGGCGCACCCCGGGGACGAAGTGTTCTGCGGCATCGATCCGCGCGGGGGCCCGGACCGGTCGTTTCCCGCTGCCCAGGTCGTGATCGCCGATCCGCGCCGGGACCGGGGGGCGGGCAGCGAGGGTGTGGCGGCGGGGCGCAACCGGAGCGATGCCGTGCAGGCGGCGGTGCTCGAGCGGCTCGAGCGCGCGGCGGTCGCGCGGTGGTGGGCGGGGGCCGTAGCGCCCGTCGCCCTCACGCCCGACTGGATGGAAAAGCAGGGTCTGGCGGCGCTTCTGGCCGGGGCACGGGCGGGGTCGTCGGTGCCGCGGGTGACGCGCCTTCTCCTGCTCGACGGCCCTGCACCGGTGGCGACCGTCGCGGCCCTGTCCGAAGACCCCGCAGGTGGACGGCCGGTCCTGGGATACGCGGCGGCGCTATGCCCCGTGCGTGCGGCAGGGGCCGCGCTCTCGGAGCTGTTCCAGATGGAGATGGGCGTGTCGATCGCCCTCGCGGCGCGGGATCCCGGGGTCCACGCCGCCGTGTTTGCACGCATGGCGGCGTTCGCCGGGCCGCGGTCCGACCTGCTCCGGCCCCGGAGCGACTGCGGCCCCGACCCCGTCGCGGCCGCACCCGGCGATCTCGCGCGTGCCCTCGACGGGCTCGGCACCGCGCTCTGGATCATCGATCTGACCCGCGCTGGGACCGGCATGCCGGTCGTCCGCGCCATGGCCCCCGGGCTCCCCTCGCTCGTCCCCCTGCGCGGCAGCCTGGCGCCGCTCTAACCCTGAACCGCCAGGGCGCGCTGGACGGCGGGCCGCGCCGCCATCGCTTCGGCATGGGCGGCGAGGTGGGGGTAGGCGGAAAGCTCCACCCCGTCGCCGGGAAGCCACCGGGTGCAGGTGTAGACATAGGCATCCGCCACGGTGTACCGCGCGCCCATGACCCAGGGGCCGCGATACGTCCTCTCGAGCATCGCGGCGCTCGCGGCCATGGTCTGGGGAACCTTGGCCTTCATATCCTCGAGGCTCTCGGGCCGATCGGCCCAGCGGGACCCGCGCACCTTGTGGGCGTGATTTACGTGGAAGGTCGAGCAGAGATAGGACGTGACCGCCTGAAGCTCGGCCAGCTCGAACGGGTCGGCGGGGATCAGTCCAGCCTCTGGGGCCGACTGGGCGAGGTAGACGAGGATCGCGGGCGTCTCGGTCAGCACGCCCCGATCGGTCACCAGGGCGGGCACGCGCCCCTTGGGGTTGATGGCGAGGAAGGCGGGCGCCCGCTGCTCGTCGGTGGCAAAGCTGAGGCGGTGGGGGGTGTAGGCCGCCCCCGTCTCCTC
>JANNOT010000171.1:0-15816 GCA_031399375.1 Paraoceanicella sp. | reverse complement strand
GGGGGTTGTCGACGCCCGCATAGCCCGATCCCATCGAACGCTTGACGAAGAGGACGGTCTTGGCCTTTTCCACGTCCAGCACCGGCATCCCGTAGATGGGCGAGGACTTGTCGGTCTTGGCCGACGGGTTGGTCACGTCGTTCGCCCCGATGACGAAGGCGACATCGGCGCGGCTGAATTCCGAGTTGATGTCCTCGAGCTCGAACACCTCGTCATAGGGCACGTTCGCCTCCGCCAGCAGCACGTTCATGTGCCCGGGCATGCGCCCCGCCACCGGATGGATCGCGTATTTCACGTCCACCCCATGGGCCTTGAGCTTGTCGCCCATCTCGCGCAGCGCGTGCTGGGCCTGGCTGACCGCCATCCCGTAGCCCGGGACGATGATGACCGAGCCCGCGTTCTGCATGATGAAGGCCGCGTCGTCGGCCGAGCCGCGCTTGAAGGGCTTCTGCTCGCCCTGGACCGCCGCGGCCCCGCCCGAATCACCGCCGAACCCGCCGAGGATCACCGAGATGAAGCTGCGGTTCATCCCCTTGCACATGATGTAGCTCAGGATCGCGCCGGACGCGCCCACCAGCGCGCCGGTGATGATCAGCGCGGTGTTGCCGAGCGTGAAGCCGATCCCCGCCGCGGCCCAGCCGGAATAGGAGTTGAGCATCGACACAACCACGGGCATGTCGGCGCCCCCGATGGGGATGATCAGCGTGACGCCCAGCACCATGGCCGCGACCACGATCAGCCAGAACCAGATCACCTGCTGGGTGGTGATGAGCAGGATGACCATCAAGATCACGCCTGCGCCGAGCGCGATGTTCAGGAGGTGGCGCTGGGGCAGCAGGATCGGCGTGCCCGACATCCGCCCGTCGAGCTTCGCGAACGCGATGACCGAGCCGGTGAAGGTGATCGCGCCGATGGCCACACCCAGGCTCATCTCGATGATCGACGCGGTGGCGATGGCGCCCACCGTGCCGATCCCGTAGGCCTCGGGGCTGTAGAACGCGCCCGCGGCCACGAACACGGCCGCAAGGCCGACCAGGCTGTGGAAGAATGCCACGAGCTGCGGCATCTTGGTCATCTCGATCCGGCGCGCGATCCAGCCCCCGCCGATCCCGCCGATGGCGAGGGCGGCAAGGACGAGGCCGAAGCTGCGGCTGTCGGCGGGCGGATAGGCGACGAGCGTGGTCAGAATCGCGATCGCCATCCCGATCATGCCGTAGCGGTTGCCCTGGCGCGAGGTTGTGGGGTGGCTGAGGCCGCGGAGCGCGAGGATGAAGAGCACCCCGGCAACGAGGTAGGCGAAGGCGGCGAAATTGGCCATGGCGTCGCTCAGCCCTTCTTCTTGTACATGGCGAGCATGCGTTCGGTGACCATGAAGCCGCCGAAGATGTTCACCGAGGCGAGGATCGTGCCAAGAAAGCCGAAGACCCGCGTGGCGTTCGAGCCCACTTCGGTGTCCACGCCGACCGCGATCAGCGCGCCGACCACGATCACCGACGACACGGCGTTGGTCACCGACATCAGCGGCGTGTGAAGCGCGGGCGTGACCGACCAGACGACGTAGTAGCCCACGAAGCAGGCAAGCGCGAAGGCCGAGAAGAGGTAGAGGAACGGCGAGACCCCCCCGCCATGGGCCGCAGCCTCGGCCGCGCCGGGGGCCGCGTTCGCCGCCTCGGTCGCAAGGGTGGCGACCCGGGCCGAGAGGTCGGCAAGCTCGGTCGCGAGGGTTTCGAGCGTGTCGGCCATGCTCAGGCTCCCTTGGGCTGGAGGTTGGGGTGCACGATCGCGCCGCCCTGGGTCAGCTGGATGCCCTTGACCAGCTCGTCATCGGCCGGCATCGCGAAGCCGCCTTCGCCGAAGAACGGCGCGAGGAAATTGTAGTGGTTGCGCGAATAGAGCGCCGAGGCATCGGCGGCCATCCGCCCGGGGATGTTGGGCAGCCCGAGGATCGACACCCCGTTCGGCGTCACCACGGTCTCGGCGAACTTCGCGCCCTCGACATTTCCGCCCTGTTCGATGGCAAGGTCCACCAGCACCGCGCCCGGGCGCATCGCGGCGACCATGGCGGCGGTCACGAGGATCGGCGCGCGGCGGCCAGGGATCAGCGCGGTCGTGATCACCATGTCCTGCTTGGCGATGTGGCCCGCGACGAGCTCCGCCTGTTGGCGCTTGTAATCGTCGGACATCTCCTTGGCATAGCCGCCCGCGGTCTGGGCCTGGGCGAATTCCTCGTTCTTGACGGCCACGAACTTGGCACCCAGCGACTGGACCTGTTCCTCGGTCGCGGGCCGCACGTCGGTTGCGGTCACGATGGCGCCGAGGCGGCGGGCGGTCGCGATGGCCTGCAGCCCCGCGACGCCCGCGCCCATCACGAACACCTTCGCCGGGGCCACGGTGCCTGCGGCCGTCATCATCTGCGGCATCGCGCGCCCGTAGGCCGCGGCCCCCTCGATCACCGAGCGGTACCCTGCAAGGTTGGACTGCGACGACAGCACGTCCATCGACTGCGCGCGGGTGATGCGGGGCATGAATTCCATGGCGAAGGCATCGACGCCGCGCGCGGCCAGCGCCTGCACGATCTCCGGCAGATTGTAGGGGGACATGGAGCAGAAGAGCTTCTGCCCGGACACGAGCACGCCCGCCTCGTCCTCGGTCGGGGCCTGGATCTTCAGCACCACGTCCGCCCCGGCGATGGTCGCGGCGAAATCGGGTGCGATCGTGGCGCCCGCGGCAGCATAGTCCGCATCGGGCACGCTCGACGCGGTGCCCGCGCCGGTCTCCACCACCACCTCGGCGCCGAGCTTGACGAATTTCTTCACCGTCTCTGGCACGGCCGCCACGCGCGTCTCATGCGCACGCGTTTCCTTTGGAATAGCGATTTTCATGGGTATTCCCTGGGATTGGGGGTCAGACGTTCACGAGCGCCATCAGGACGAGGATGATCGCCACGCCGACCACGAGGTACATGGCCCCCTTCACGAACCCCGCAAAGGTCCGCTCCTGCTCGCGGATGTCCATCTTGCCCGGCTTGTGCTCGGCCATCGTTCTCTCCCCCTGGTCCCGCGCCGCTCCCCCCGCGGGTCGAGCCGCAATGAAGGCAGAACAGCCGCGCGTATACAAGCGGCCCGTAAAAAATGCACGCGACGATTTGGACCTGGCGCCGCGCGGCGGATCAGACGCCGGGCACGGCCTGCCACTGCCACACGCCCCCGGCATCGGTCCGGCGCACCGCCCGCCCCTCGGCCACCAGGGCCGCAAGGTGCGCGAGCGTTTCGGACAGCGCCAGCCCGTGCTCCGCCTCGCGAATCGGCCGGCGGAAAAGCGGCTCGAAGCAGTCCGTCGCGGGACGCGGCACGCCCAGATGCGCGGCAAGCCGGTCGAGCGCACTGCGATGCTCGATCACCAGCCCGTCCAACCGGGCGCGCAGCCCGGTGAAGGGTGTCTTGTGTCCCGGCAGCACGAGGTGCTCGGGGCGGGCATGGACGGCGAGCGCGGTACAGGCGGCGATCCAGTCCGCGACCGGGTTTGCGTCCGGCTCGGTGGGGAAGATCCCGAGATGGGGCGAGATCCCGGGCAGGACCTGATCGCCCGCGATCACCAGGGGGCCGCCCTCCTCCCACAACGTCGCGTGCTCGGGCGCGTGGCCATGGCCGATCCGCACCCGCCATGTCCGCCCGCCCGCCGTGATCCGGTCGCCCTCGGCGATGCGGGTATAGGTCGGCGGCAGTGGGGCCACCACGTCGGCGAAGTTGAACGGCCGCTCGGCCGCCTTCCGCCCCAGCCGGGCGGGGTCGAGGCCCGCGGCCGCCGCAAAGGCCATCGCGTGGGCCGAGGGACGCTGCTCGACATCGAGGGTGAGCATCCGCGCGAGCAGCCATGCAGTGCGCGTCGTGACCAGCGCCGCCCCCTCGGCCTGGAACGCCCCCGCGAGCCCGATATGGTCGGGGTGGTGGTGGGTCGCGATCACCCGGTGGACCGACCGGCCCGCAAGCGGCCCTGCGCGCAGCGCCGCCCAGGCCGTCCGGGACGCGGCGCCGTCAAACCCGGTATCGACCAGCGTCCAGCCGTCCCCATCGTCGAGCGCGTAGACGTTGACATGGTCGAGCGCCATGGGGAGGGGAAGGCGCATCCAGAGCACCCCGTCGGCGACCGCGATCGCCGCGCCCGGCCCCGGCGGCTCGGGGAACGGGTGGACGATGGCCGCCGGTCGCTGCAGGCTCACGAGGCGAGGGTGGCGGCGTCGAGCGCGTAGAGATCGCCCGCCCCCTCGGTTGCCGCGGCGCAGAGGCTCGGCACCCGGGGCAGAAGCTGGCGTAGATGGAACCGCGCGAGCGCCTGGGCGAGCGGCTGGCCGGGGGCGGCTGCCGCCGCGCGCAGCAGGTGATGCGCCCCGAGCAGCAGGGCCATCGCGCGCAGGTAGGGCACCGCGCCTGCGAACCGGTCGTTCATGTCGGCCCCCACCATCCAGCCGGTCGCGCGGGCAACCGCCGCCTTCGCCTCGGCAAGCTCGGGTGCGCCGATCTCGGACAGCAGCCCCCGGACGGCTGCCCCCCCGTCCATCAGCTTGCGCCCCACGAGGTCCATGGCCTGGATGCCGTTGGTCCCCTCGTAGATCGTGGTGACGCGCACGTCGCGGTAGAGTTGCGCGGCACCGGTATCCTCGACATAGCCCATGCCGCCATGGACCTGGAGGCCGAGCTCTGCCACCTCGCAGCCCGTATCGGTCCCGAAGGCCTTGGCAATGGGCGTCAGCAGCGCCGCGCGCGCCGCCCAGGCCGGGTCGTCGGTCGCGCGCGCCATATCGATGGAAAGGGCGCAATCGAGGCAGATCGCCCGCGCAGACTGGGTCAGCGCGCGCATCGTCATCAGCATCCGCCGCACATCCGCATGGTCGAGGATCGCGCCCGTCCCCCCCGCCACCAGCGGCTTGCCCTGGCGACGGTCGGCGGCGAAGGCCACGGCCTTCTGCATCGCAGCCTCCGCGACGCCCACGCCCTGCACGCCGACCGACAGCCGGGCGTTGTTCATCATGGTGAACATCGCCGCCATTCCGCCATGGGGCTCGCCCACCATCCAGCCGGTCGCCCCGGCATAGTCCATCGTGGCGGTGGGCGAGCCGTGCAGGCCCATCTTGTGCTCCAGCCCGATGGGGCGCAGCGCGTTCGCCACGCCGGGATTGCCCGCGGCATCGGGCAGGTATTTGGGCACGAGAAAGAGCGAGATCCCCCGTGTCCCCGGCGCCCCGTCCGGCAGGCGGGCCAGCACCAGATGGCAGATGTTCTCGGCCACGTCGTGGTCGCCCCAGGAGATGTAGATCTTCTGCCCCGTGACGGCATAGGTGCCGTCCCCGTTCGCCCGGGCGGTGGTGCGCAGCGCGCCCACGTCCGAGCCCGCCTGGGGCTCGGTCAAGTTCATGGTGCCGGTCCAGCGGCCCGACACCAGCTTGGGCAGGTAGAGCGCCTGGATGGCGGCGTCTCCGTGATGCTCCAGTGCCTCGATCTGGCCCTGGGTCAGCAGCGGACAGAGCCCGAGTGCGAGGCACGCGCCGCTCAGATACTCCATGACCGCCGCCCCTGCGGTGACAGGCAACCCCATGCCGCCATGGGCAGGATCGGCCGAGATTCCGACCCAGCCGCCCTCGGCGATTGCGGCATAGCCCGCGGCAAAGCCCGGGCTACAGCGCACGACGCCGTTCTCCAGCCGCGCGGGATGGATATCGCCCACGCGTTGCAGGGGGGCGATCACCGCCTCGGCCAGCCGCGCGGCCTCGGCCAGCACCGCCGACAGCGTGTCGCGCGTGGCGTCGGCAAAGCGCGCGGTGGCGGCGAGCCGCCCGGCATCGATCGCCGTCAGCAGAAGCTCCGTGTCGGCAATGGGCGCGCGGTAGGCCATCGGTGGTCTCCCCCCAGGCAGTTTTGCGTCGGCGCGCCGTCTGGGTTAGGGATGGGGCGCTGCCGCGGAGCCTAGAGCGCCCGGTGTCCCCGAACAAGGCCGAGCCCGCCGATGCACCCGAGCGCCCCCCCCCAGATGTGCCCCCCAGGGACCTGCCCCCCCGAGACCCCGCCCCCCAGCAACCTGGCTGGCCGAGACCTGTCCCGCCGATGCCGAGGGGATCGCGCGTGCGGTCGCCCGGCTCGCGGCAGGCGGCCTGGTCGCGTTTCCGACCGAGACGGTCTACGGCCTCGGTGCCGACGCGCGCAATCCCCAGGCGGTGGCCGAGATCTACCGCGCCAAGGGGCGACCCGCGGTCAATCCGCTGATCGTGCACGTCACGGACCTTGCCGCGGCGGAACGGTTGGCCGACCTCTCGCCCGTCGCCCGCGCGCTTGCCGAACGGTTCTGGCCCGGCCCCCTGACGCTGGTCCTGCCGCGGCGCCCGACCGCGAGACTGGCGCCCGCGCTGACTGCGGGGCTGTCGACCGTCGCCCTGCGCGTGCCCGCCCACGCGGTGGCCCGGGCGCTTCTCGGCGGGTTCGGTGCGCCGGTCGCGGCACCCTCGGCCAACCGTTCGGGCGGGGTCAGCCCGACAACGGCTGCGCATGTGGACGCACGGCTCGGCGCGCTGGTGCTTGACGGTGGGCGCTGCGCGGTGGGCGTGGAGTCCACGATCCTCGCCGTGGACGGGTCCGGGGTTCGGCTGCTGCGCACCGGCGGGGTGCCGGAGGAGGCGCTGGCTATCCCCCTTGAGCCTTCCGGCGCGGGACCCCGCCCCGAGGCTCCCGGGCAATTCGCGAGCCATTATGCCCCCGGCGCCGCCCTGCGCCTCGACGCCGCGGCACCGGGGCCGGGCGAGGCGTTCCTCGGCTTCGGCCCGCTTCCCCCCGCATCCGGACCCGCGCTGACGCTGTCGGCGACGGGCGATCTGGCCGAGGCTGCAGCGCAGCTTTTTGCCCATCTGCGCTTGCTCGATGCCGCGCTGGGCGGGCGCGGGACGATCGCCGTGGCCCCGGTGCCCGACCGGGATCTCGGCCGGGCGATCAACGACCGGCTGCGGCGGGCGGCAGCCCCCCGGGGCCCGGCGTGAGCGCCCTCAACGATGCGGGGCCCGACCTCCTGGCGGCGATTGCGGCCGCGCTCGGGCAGGGCGGGTTGCGGGTGCCCGAGCCGCGCGATCTCGACGAGCCGCGCGGCCACGGGGTTGGCCGCGCCGCGGCCGTGGCCCTGCCCCGCACGACCGAGGAGGTCGCGGCGGTGGTGCGCGCCTGTGCCGCGGCCCGGGTGGGGATCGTCCCCCGGGCGGGGGGGACCGGCCTGGTCGGCGGACAGGTGATGGCGGGTGGCGCGTTGCCGATCATCCTGTCCGTCGAACGCCTGTCGGCGATCCGCGACATCCGCCCGTCGGAAGGGGCGCTGATCGCCGAGGCGGGGGTGACCCTCGCGGCCGTCAAGGCGGCGGCCGGTGCGGCGGGCATGATGTTCCCCCTTTCGCTCGCGTCCGAGGGCACGGCGCGGATCGGCGGCTTGCTCGCCACCAATGCCGGCGGGGTGCAGGTGCTGCGCTACGGCAATGCCCGCGACCTGACGCTGGGGATCGAGGCCGTGCTGCCCGACGGGCGGATCCTGCGCGATCTCAAGACGATCCGGAAGGACAACACCGGCTACGACCTGCGCCATCTGCTGATCGGGGCCGAGGGGACGCTCGGCCTGATCACGGCGGCGTCCCTGCGCCTCTTTCCCGCCCCGCGGGAGGTGGCGACGGCATGGGTCGCGGTCGCGGACCCCCAAGCGGCCTGCGGGCTCTTCACGGCGGTGCAGGCGGCACTTGGCGAGACGATCTCGGCCTTCGAGCTCGTCCACGGCACCGGGCTTTCGTTTCTCGCCGCGCATTTCCCCGCGATCCGCGCGCCGATCGCGACGGGTGACTGGTTCGTCCTGGTCGAGGTCGCAGGTGCGGCGGGCGTGGGGGATGCCCTGGCCGAGGCTCTGGCCACCGCGCAGGAGGGGGGGCTGGCCCAGGACGCCGTCCTCGCACGCTCGCTTGCCCAGGCGGCCGCGATGTGGGCGGTGCGCGAGACGATCCCCCTCGCGAACCGAAAGGTCGGGGCGGTCGCATCCCACGACATCTCGGTGCCCCGCGACGCGCTGCCCGGCTTCATCGCCACGGGGATCGCCCGGCTCGCGGCCATCGATCCCGGGCTGCGGCTCAACTGCTTCGGGCATCTGGGCGACGGCAACTTGCACTACAACGTCTTTCCCGCCCCCGGCCAGACCCGGGCGGCGGCAGCACCTCTCGCGGGGGCGGTGACGGACGCGGTGCATGCGCTGGTGCGCGAGGCGGGGGGCTCGATCAGCGCAGAGCACGGCATCGGGCGGCTGAAGGCGGCGGAGCTTGCGGCGACCGGCGATCCTGGGAAGCTTTTCGCCATGCGGGCGATCAAGACCGCGCTCGATCCCCTGGGGATCTTCAATCCCGGGGCGGTCCTGGGCTGACCGCGTCGCACCCCGCAAGACCGATGTGCGCCCTCCGGGGGTGAGCCGGAGGGCGCACGGGGTCAGACGGAATGTCTGAGGTGCAAGCAGCAGTCCGGTCGCCCGGACACCCTTTGGTTAACATCCCAATCCTTACCAAAAGGTTACCAATCGCGCGGCAGCCGTGCCCCTCAATGTCCCGGAAACGCACAAAGCGCGTGGACCTCGACCCCGAGCGCCTCGAGGCGCGCGCGCCCGCCGAGATCGCTCAGGTCGACGACGAACGCGCAGCCGACGATCACGCCGCCGAGCCGTTCGATCAGGCGGATGCCCGCTTCGGCCGTGCCGCCGGTGGCCAGCAGATCGTCGACGATCAGCACCTGCTCGCCAGGCTGCACGGCGCCCTGGTCAAGCTCCATGGTCGCGGTGCCGTATTCCAGCGCATAGTCCTGGGTGATCGTCGCCCCAGGCAGCTTGCCCTTCTTTCGCACCGCGACAAAGCCTGCGGCAAGCTGATGGGCCACCGCGCCGCCGAGGATGAACCCGCGCGCCTCGAGCCCCGCGACGCGGTCGATCCTAAGGCCCGCATAGGGATGGAGCAGGAGGTCGATCGCCATCCGGAACCCGCGTGCGTCGTTGCACAGGGTGGTGACGTCGCGAAACAGGATCCCAGGCTTGGGAAAATCGGGGACGGTGCGGATGTAATCCTGCACGTTCAGGCGCTTGAGCATGGTCCCTCCGCACTGCAGCGCGGGAACCCTATGCGAGCGCGTCCCCCCGGCACAAGACCGCGTGCGGCGCCGGGGGCAGGGGTCAGGTCCGGGATGCGGCCCGGGGCAGGTCTGGCGTCGGTCTGGCGTCGGTCTGGCGCGGTCAGTCCCGCGTCCAGAACCTCCACGAGCGATAGAGAGCGCTGGGCAGATAGCCCAGATGCGGGCTCTTCCAGTCCTGGCGATCGGTCAGCGGCAGGAGTTGCCGCGCAGTGAGCAAAGTCATCTCTGGCCTCCTTTCACGAAACGGTGGACACGAAACGATGGACCGGGGCATGTCGGAGGGGGGCACACACACGCAAACATCAGGCGCGCAGGGCTCTTTTCGATGGCTGATCCGGATCGGCGTCAGGCCCGGCGCGGGCTGCGGGTATCGCTTGCACGCCGATATCAGATGTATATACATTGCACGATCGGTTTTCAAGGGGAAAAAGGGTTAACGCCATGCCCGACAAGAAGAAAAAGGTAAAGAAGGACGGGCAGCTCGTCATCCGGGTGGAGCGGGACGAGCGCGAGGCGTTCGTGGCATTATGCGACCGGCTCGACACCTCCGCCGCCCGCGAAATCCGCCGGTTCATGCGCGAATTCGTCGCCGAGCATGGCGGCGCGCAGGGCTAGAGCACGCGCCCCGCAACGGCATCGAGCCGCGCGACCAGCCCGGGGTCGCGCCGGTCCGGCGCGGTGATCAGCGCGTGGTCGAGCGCATGGTCGCAGCCATGAGGGCAGGGGGCGCGGCCCGGTCCGAGCATCCCCGGCAGGCGCCCCACCAGCGTGCGCGCCGCGTCGGCATTGGCCGCGAGCGTCGCGAGGATGGCCGTGATGTCCACCGCGCCGTGACCCTCGTGCCAGCTGTCGTAGTCGGTGATCATCGCGACCGAGGCATAGCAAAGCTCCGCCTCGCGGGCGAGCTTGGCCTCGGGCATGTTGGTCATCCCGATCACGTCCGCGCCCCAGGCCCCGCGGTACATCCGCGATTCGGCCACGGTCGAGAACTGCGGCCCCTCCATGCACAAATACGTGCCGCCCCGGTGCACCCGGACCCCCTCTGCCGCGGCGGCGGCGGCATCGCCCAGCCGCGGGCAGGTCGGATGGGCGAGCGAGACATGGGCAACGAGCCCGGTCCCGAAGAAGCTCTTCTCGCGTGCGAAGGTCCGGTCGATGAACTGGTCCACGATCACGAAATCGCCCGGCGCCATCTCCTCTCGGAACGACCCGCAGGCGGAAACCGAGATCACGTCCGTAACGCCGATCCGCTTGAGCACGTCGATGTTGGCGCGGTAGTTGATGGTCGAGGGCGCATGGACATGGCCGCGGCCGTGGCGCGGCAGGAAGGCGAGCGGGACGCCGTGGAGCCGCCCGGTCAGGACCGCGTCCGAGGGTGCGCCCCACGGCGAGGCGACGTCGCGCCAAGCTGCCCCCTCCAGCGGCAGATCGTAGAGGCCGCTGCCGCCGATCACGCCGATCATCGTGCCCATCGTGTCACTCCTGTCCCGGGCGGGTCATCGCGATGCTTTCGCGCACGACGGCATAGTCGCGGTAGCCGAGCCGGGCGAGCGGGTTGAACCGCAACACGTCAAAGCGCCCGTCCGCGAGGCAATCGTCGCGCAGGTGAATGCCCGTGACCTCGCCAAAGACCACGAAATTCGCCTCGCCGGGCAGCTCGACCACCCGCGTCAGGCGGCATTCCAGGGCGGCGGGGGCCCCCGCGACGCGCGAGCAGGCGATCGTCTCGCACGCGGTGCGGGTGATCCCCGCATGGGCGAATTCGTCCACCTCGCGCCCGTAGGCGCCGGAGGTCGCGTTCATCGCGTCGCGCATCGCGTATTCGACGATGTTCACGCAGAAGACGCCGGTTTCCTCGATATTGCCGACCGAATCCTTGCCGCGCGGGCGGTCGGGCTTGCCTTCGGTCGAGGCGAACATGACCTGCGGCGGCACGTAGGCCACGGCGTTGAAGAAGGAATAGGGGGCCAGGTTCTCGGTCCCGTCGACCGCCCGCGTGGCGATCCAGCCGATGGGGCGGGGGGTGACGATGGCATTGAACGGATTGTGCTTCAGGCCGTGGGGGTCGATCCCGGGGCGGTAGAACATCGGGCTTGGGTTTCCTTGCGTCGGGCGGCGGGGCCATGCTACCCCGGCCGCGCCAGGAGGCGAGGGGGAAAATGCCGATGCGACGCGGGTGACGCACAGGACCTGTCGCCGCCCCCACCCGTTGCGCCCCGACCCGTCCCGCCCGGCCCCGTCCCGCCCGCAGCCCACCCGCCGCAGCCTGTCCCGGACCCTGCCCCATGATCCGCCTGCTGCCCGAGCTCGACCGCGATACCCCGGAGGTCGAGCATCTCTACGACCTCTGCTTTGCCCCCGGGCGCACGGCGCTGTCCTCCTACCGGTTGCGCGACGGCGTGGCGCCGGTGGCCCCGCTCTGCCGGATCGTGCGCGATGATTACGACGCCGTGGTGGGCGCGATCCGCTACTGGCCGATCCGGATCGGGCTGCGCGGGGATCCCGCCCTCCTCCTCGGACCCGTCGCGGTGCACCCGACGCGCCAGGGTGAGGGGCTCGGCGGGTTTCTGATCGACGAGACCCTGGCGCTGGCCCGCGCGCTCGACTGGGTCCGTGCGGTCCTGGTCGGGGACGCGCCCTATTACAGCCGCTTCGGTTTCACCCGGGCCGAGGGCATCGTCTTTCCACCCCCCACCAACCCCAACCGCATCCTCGCCCGCGCCCTGATCCCGGGCGCCATGGACGGTGTGGGCGGACTGGTCCGACGGTGGGATCCGGGGCGGGATTGAGGTGCGCCGTCCGCTTCGCCCCGGCTAACCCGATGGAGGGAGTGGGGTAGATGCCCGACGCCATCGCGGCCGTGTTCGTGGGGATAACCATGGGGGCGGCAGGGGTCTCGCGGGTGGCGGGTACGCTGGTGAGGGCTTATTACGATGGCGGTGGGAGCGAATGGGTTAAGGAGAGGGTACAATACGAAGTGAATCGAAAGCGAGTTAGGTAAAAACAGACAGTCACACCCGCCAATTTCTGTATTGCTCTGGAAATTCCCATATCTGATACTGTGTTTTGCCCTGGGAGACCGAGGCGCCGACAGCGCGATCGACGATTATGTCAATTTCAGAGAAGTAGGTGAAAATATCTTTAATATCATACAAAACATACTCACTTTGTGCCGGGTAGCGATGCCCATATGAAGAGTGATGCTCAAAGATTTTCAGAACGGTATTAAGGTTAAAATAATTTAAATCTCGCCTGATCGCCTCAATACCAAGCTCTTGGAGATTGTGGCCGTAGGGTGTTTTACTTAGTAACGAGCTGTAACGCCTGCATTTGTGAGAAAAGACTTTAGATAGAGTTCAATCGCAAATCCTCCAAGGAGATGAAATGGATGGACAAGTGTTAAATCATTGTGAACGCTACACCGTGCGTTGTTTGACATCATCAGATAAGATGCTTGGACATATGCTTTCGCCGTAGAATAAAACATAATTTCTGGATTCATTTTTTCGCACGAAAAGCGTATGGTGCTGAGACGCCCCCATCATTTTGTCGAGTGCCGCTCCTCATTCCCCTCACCCCCGCCCCACGAACGGCATCTTCGTCGCCATCACCGTCATGAAGAGCACGTTCGCCCCCAGCGGCAGGCTTGCCATGTGGACGACCGCCCGCCCCACCTCCACCGGGTCCATCGTGGCCTCGACCGCGATGCTGCCATCGGCCTGGCGCACGCCCTTGGTCATGGGCATCGCCATCTCGGTCAGGGCGTTGCCGATGTCGATCTGGCCGCAGGCGATGTCGAAGGGGCGGCCGTCGAGGGCGAGGGTCCGGGTCAGGCCGGTAATCGCGTGCTTGCTCACGGTGTAGGGGGCGGTCCCGGGGCGGGGGGCATAGGCGGAGATCGAGCCGTTGTTGATGATCCGCCCGCCCTGGGGCGACTGGCGGCGCATCTGACCGAAGGCCGCGCGGGCGCAGAGCATGGCGCCCGTCAGGTTCACGCCGATGACGGCGTCCCAGGTCTCGAGGCTCATCTCGTCGATGGGGCAGCCGGGGGCGGAGAGGCCGGCATTGTTGAAAAGCAGATCGATGCGCCCCAGGACGCCCGCGGCCTCGGCGAAGGCGCGCTCGACATCCCCCGGCACCGTCACGTCGGCGGCGATGGGGTGGCCGCTGCCCGCCAGGCGGGCGGTTTCGGTCAGAGTCTCGGGCCGCCGGCCGATCAGCGCGACCTGCCAGCCAGCGGCGGCAAGCTGCACTGCCGTCTCGCGCCCGATCCCGCTGCCTGCCCCCGTGATCACCGCGCATCCTGGCATCGCTCGACCCTCCCTAATCTCCCCTCGGGTTAGCGGGGCGCAAGCGGCGCGTCCATGGGGATCACTCCCATTGCCGCTCCTCGAGCCAGCGGCGGCGCATCTTCTCGCCGATCATGCAGTCGATCGGGGCCACGGGACGGATCCGGGCGGGGGGCGTGGTCCCGGAGATCTCCGTGACCAGCTTCTGGCGGATGGCGGCCACGAATTCCGCAGGTGCGCGCACGGGGATGACGAAGGCGGACGGGCCGCCGATCACGCAATCCTCGTAGTAGAGGTCGAGATCGCCGAGCGCGAAGGGGCCCGAGGCGGTGCGCAGCAGGATCGGCAGGCCGTTGATCTCGATCCCCTGGGCGAGCACAGCCGCCCGCGCCTCGGCCACCGGCGCGCCCATGTTGTTGGGCCCGTCGCCGGAGATGTCGATCACCCGACGCTCGGCGTCGAACGCGTTCTGCGCAATCATCCGGGCGGCGGTGAGGAGCCCGCCGGAGATCGAGGTCCCGCTCGAGGACTGGAGCGGCGGCCCGGCCAGCGCCGATGCGGCCGCAAAGGCCTCGGCCTCGGTCCCGATCACGGTCCAGTCGAGCAGCACGCGCTGCCGGTTCGGCCCGCCCCATTCCAGATAGGCGATGGCGATCCGCCGATGGGGGCCCGACGCAATGGCCGCCAAAACCGCGGGGTGGGTCAGGGCCGCGACATATCCGTCGCGCTGGAGCCGCTGTTCGTCGGGGTCCATGGAGCGCGAGACGTCCACGGCCAGCACAAGCTCGAGGTCCACCGGCTGGGTCGCGGCGGGCAGGCTGGCGGCGAGGATCAGGGCGAGGGCGGCGATCAGGCGCATGGGTCGTCTCCCGGCGAAGCCCCCGAGGCTAGCCCGAATCTGCGGCAGCGCCAAAGACACACTGGCGTGCATCGGCGGGGCAAGACATCGGAAAGGTTTCCTGTGCATGCTCGCCCCGATTGCCGAACCCAGTTGGGGAGAGAGAGCGGGATGCGCCGATTGCTCGCCGTGGCCACCCTCGCGCTGATGGCCCCGTGGCTGGCCGCATGGCCCCTGACCGCACAGGACGCCGGGACCCCGCCCCGGGTCGCCGTGCTCGACGGCGCTCAGGCGCGCCCCGACCTCGCGCCGGTTCTCGAGGTGGCCATCGACCCGCAGGGGGCGGCCGACCTCGCCGCCATCCGCAGCCGCACCTTCCAGCCGGCGGGCAGCGCCGCGCCCCATTTCGGGTTCTCCGACGGGGCGGTCTGGCTCCGCCTCGCCCTGCGCAACGAGGCGCAATCGGCCTGGGGCGGGGTGCTTGCGCTGCGGTTTCCCTACATCGAATCGGCCGATTTCTACCGGGTCGCCGCCGACGGATCGGTCCGCCACCAGGCGAGCGGCACCCTGCGCCCGCTGGCGGTCGATCAGGTGCAGAGCCCGTTCCCCGCGCTCCCCCTCTTCCTTCAGCCGGGGGCGGAGGAAACGGTCTATATCCGCGTCGCGTCACGCGGGGTCCTGCTGACGCCGCTAGAGCTCGAGCCCCGGGGGGTGTTCCAGCGCGGGCTGCTGCGCGATCAGCTCGTGGCGGGGCTCGCGCTCGGGGCCGCGGTCGCGATCAGCCTCTATGTGCTCGCGCTCTATTCCGCCGCGCGCGATCCGGCCCAGCTTGCGTTCGTCGCCTTCGCCCTCGCCTCGGCCGCCTATGCGCTGGTCTCGACCGGCATGGCAAAGCTGTGGTTGTGGCCGGGGCCGGGCTGGCCCGCGACCGGGCTCTACGTGCTCGTACAGGGCGTGCTGCTCGCCACGACGTTCCAGTTCTTCCGCGCCTTCCTGCGCACGCGCGGGCGGGCGCCGCGGGTGGACATGGTGCTGCGCGGCTTCACGGCGGCGGCCTATCTGGGGATCGGCGCGCCGGGCATGCCGGGCGACACCGGCACGCTGCTGATCGGCATCGTCGCGGGGCCGGGGATGATCTTCCTGCTCGGCGTGGCGCTGGGGGCCGCGTGGCGGGGCGACTGGCGGTCGCGCATCGCGGTGATCGGTTGGGGCCTGGCGGAGCTGTCGTCCATCTATCTCTACCTCAGGGTCTTCGACGTGACCCCCTACCTGCCCATCAACCACTACCTGATCATGGGAAGCTGCAGCTTCGCCACGCTGTTCTTCGCGGTCGCCCTCGCGGCCGAATCGCGGCGCCAGCAGACCCGTTTGCGGATGCTCGAACGCTCGTCCGAGGCCCAGGCCGCCCAGGTCGCGGGCCTCGTGCACGACTTGCGCACGCCGCTCAACGGCATCCTGGGGTCGCTCGAACTCGTGCGCGTGCGCTCCGGCGGCCTGCCGCCTTCGCCGC
>JANNOT010000162.1:0-11470 GCA_031399375.1 Paraoceanicella sp. | reverse complement strand
CGGGCCGAGCCCACCCGGTTCAGCAGGACGCCCGCCACCCGGACCCCCGCCCGGTGACGGGCAAACCCCTCGACCAGTGCGGCCACGGACTGGGCCTGCCGCGCCGCATCGACCACCAGCAGGACGGGCAGGCCGAGGATGACCGCAAGCTCCGCCGCTGATCCCGCCCCGTCCGGCGGCGCGCCGTCGAAAAGCACCATCGCCCCCTCGACGATCAGGAGCGTGCCACGCGCGGCCCGGGCCCGGGTGCGCAGCACGTCCGGGGCCATGGCGAAGGCGTCGAGGTTGCGGGCCGGTCGGCCGGTCGCCGCGGCGTGGAACGCGGGGTCGATGTAGTCGGGTCCCGACTTGGCCGCCGCGACGTCCATCCCGCGGGCGCGGAACGCCGCCAGAAGGCCGAGGGTCACGGTCGTCTTGCCCGCGCCCGATGCGGGCGCCGCGACCAGGAGCCCGCGCAGGCCCCCCCCGTTCACCCCGCCTCGGCCGGTCGGCCGCGCCCGAGCGGGTCGAGCGCCCGCGGCGCCTCGCCCGCCATCTGGCCGATCCAGTCGAGCGCCTGGCGCATCAGCACGGCCCGTCCGATGCAGATGATCGCGGGTGGGATGACCTTGGCCGCCGCCGCCTCGGCGGCCGCGACGCCGAGCCGGGTCTCCAGCACCTGCTGGTCGGGGGCCGTCGCGCGGGTCACGATCGCGACCGGCTCGCCCGGGTCCCGTCCGGCGGCGATCAGGGCGCAGGCGATCTCGGCCAGATGCTTCATGCCCATGTAGATCACGAGAACCTGGGACCCGCGGGCCAGCGCCGCCCAGTCGAGCGAGGTCGGGGTCGCCCCGCTCTGGTCATGGCCGGTCACGAAGGTGACGGCCTGGTTCACGTCGCGGTGGGTGACGGGGATCCCGGCATAGGCCAGCCCGCCGATGCCCGCCGAGATCCCCGGCACGATCCGGATGGGGATGCCGTGCTGGACGAGGGTCTGCGCCTCCTCCCCCCCGCGCCCGAAGACGAAGGGATCGCCCCCCTTCAGCCGCAGAACCCGCCGCCCGGCACGGGCCAGCTCGACCAGCCGCAGGCTGATGTCGCGCTGCTTGGCCGATGGCTTGCCGCCGCGCTTGCCCGCGAAGATCCGCTCGGCCCCGGGTGCGGCCCAGTCGAGGATGACCTCGTCCACCAGGGCGTCATAGACCACCGTGTCGGCTTGGCGCAGCGCGTTCAGGGCGTGCAGCGTGACCAGCCCCGGATCCCCGGGCCCTGCACCGACGAGCCAGACCCAGCCGGGCCGAAGCTCGGGCCAGGGCATGCCGTCGGGAAGGGCGAGGGTATCCTGCATGGGCAGAGACATACCGCCGGGGGCGGGCGGGGAAAAGGGGGGGCCGGGTCGGCGGCGTGGCGCGGGGTGTGGCGGGGTCCCCAGATGCTGAGAGGCGCTTGAGCAGCAGGCTGCTTCTCAAGGCGCCTGCCCGAGGGTCGGGGCGAGTCGGGCCGCGTCAAGGCCAAGCCCCCGTTCCGGGGGTGCTGCGCAGCCTTGACCCGGCCCGACTCACCCCCCGCGAACCTGCGGGGTCCGGGATTGCGGGGGGGTGCATCGGGCCGCGCGTGGCCCTAGAATATGTAGATGGTGGATAGGCCGGAGGGAGCGTTGCGGCGGGGCTGGACCACGGGCGCCTGCGCGACCGCGGGCGTCCGGGCGGCGCTGTCGGCCCTGCTCGGCCTGGGCTTCGAGGATCCGGTGACCATCCTCCTGCCCCGGGGCGAGCGTCCGGTCTGGCCGCTGGCGCATCGCGATGCGGGGTCGGGCTGGGCCGAGGCGGGTGTCGTGAAGGACGCAGGCGACGACCCCGACGTGACCCACGGGGCGCTCGTGATCGCGCGCGTCGCGTTCGGGCCCATGGGATCGGGCGTTACGTTCCATGCGGGCGAAGGCGTTGGCCGCGTGACGCGGCCGGGGCTTCCGATCGCGCCGGGCGAGCCTGCGATCAATCCCGTGCCCCGCGCGATGATGGCGGCCGAGGTCGCGGCGCTCGCCCCCGGCCGGGATGTCGCGATCACCATCGCGATCCCCGGCGGGGCGGAGATCGCGCGGCGGACCTGGAACCCCCGGCTGGGGATCGAGGGCGGCCTCTCCATCCTGGGCACCACCGGGATCGTGCGCCCGTTTTCCTGTGCGGCGTGGATTGCGTCGATCCACCGCGGGATCGATGTCGCCCGGGCCGCGCACCTGCCCCATGTCGCCGGATCGACCGGGGCGACCAGCGAGCGGGTGGTGCAGGCGCTTTACGCCCTGCCCGACCATGCGATGCTCGACATGGGCGATTTCGCGGGTGGCATGCTCAAGTATCTCCGCCGCCACCCCGTGCCGCGGCTGACCGTCGCGGGCGGGATCGGCAAGATGGCGAAGCTCGCGCAGGGGGCGCTCGATCTCCATTCCGCGCGGAGCCAGGTGGATCTCGCGGCGCTGGCCCGGGTGGCAGGGGTGTCGCTCGACGGCGCCGTCTCGGCGCTCGAGGCACTCGAGCGGGCCGGGCCGCGGCTGGGCGAGGCCGTGGCGGCCGGGGCGCTGGCTCGCGTTTCGGGCATGGTGCCAGACATCGCGGTGGACGTGGTGGTGATCGACCGGGCGGGGACGATCGTGGGTCGCGCGTGACATGCGCGTCCTGATCCTGGGCGGGACGATGGAGGCGCGCCTCCTGGCCGAGGCGCTCGGGGCGACGGCGGAGCTGTCGCTCGCGGGGGCCACTGCCGCGGCGCGGGCACGCGGGGCGCGGGAAGGCGAGGCGCTGGCAGGTGGGCCTCGGGTCGGTGGCTTCGCCGGGGTGGGTGGGCTCGCGGCGCATCTGCGGGCGGGCGGCTTCGGCGCGCTGGTGGATGCGACCCATCCCTTTGCCGTGCGGATCTCGGCCACGGCCGTGACCGCCTGTGCGACCGTGGGCGTGCCGCGTCTCGTGCTGACGCGCCCGCCATGGTCCGTCCTGCCTGGCTGGATCGAGGTGCCCGATCTCGCCGCCGCCGCCGCGGCGCTGACCCCCGGTGCCCGCGTCTTTCTGACGACCGGGCGGGGGTCGGCGCCGAGCTTTGCCCCACGCCGGGACGTGGCATTCGTCCTGCGGGTCATCGATCCGGGCGCGGACCCGCTGCCCGGCGCACGGGTGGTCGTGGGCCGCCCGCCCCAGGCGGTGGAGGCCGAGGCGGCGCTGATGCGGGCCGAACGGATCGACACGCTGGTGGCAAAGAATTCCGGTGGGCCAGCGGGCAAGCTCGAGGCGGCGGCCGCGCTCGGGCTGCGGGTCATCCTGGTGGCGCGGCCCCCGGCGCCGCCCGGTCCCTGCGTCGCCACGGTCGCGGCAGCGCTGGACTGGCTCGGCGGTCAGGCGAAATAGTGCGCGAGGATCTCGCGGTAGACCGCGGTCAGGCCGCGGATATCCGCAACCGCGACGCGCTCGTCGACCTGGTGCATGGTCTGCCCGACCAGGCCGAATTCGACCACCGGGCAGTGATCCTTCACGAAGCGGGCATCCGAGGTGCCGCCCGAGGTCGAGCGGACCGGGTCGATGCCGGTGACCGCCCGCACGGCGCCCGCGACCAGGTCCGCGAAGGGGCCGGGGGGGGTGAGGAAGGCCTCGCCCGACAGGGTGCAGCTCACCGAGATCTCCACCCCCGGCTCCGCGGCCCCGGCCGCCATGGCGCGCAGCCACGCCTCCAGCCCCGCTCCGGTATGGCGGTCGTTAAAGCGGATGTTGACGACCGCCGATCCGCGGGCCGGGATCACGTTCGAGGCCGGATTGCCGACGTCGATCGTCGTGATCGCGACGGTCGAGGGGTCGAACTGCGCCGTTCCGGCATCGAGCGCATCGCCCGCGAGGCGGTCGAGCAGCCGCACGAGCGCGGGCAGGGGGTTGCGGGCGCGCTCGGGATAGGCGGCATGGCCCTGCACCCCGCGGGCCTCGATCCGGGCGGTGAGCGACCCGCGCCGCCCGATCTTCATGGCATCGCCCAGCCGGTCCGGGCAGGTGGGCTCGCCCACGAGGCAGACATCCATCCGCTCGCCCTGCGCGGCCATCCAGTCGAGCAGCGCCCGGGTTCCGTCGACCGCGGCCCCTTCCTCGTCGCCGGTGATGGCGAGGACGATGGAGCCCCGGGGGGGCGCCGTGCGCACGATGTCGAGTGCCGCGGCAGCGAAGGCCGCGACGGCCGATTTCATGTCCGTCGCGCCGCGGCCCCAGAGATAGCCGTCCCGTTCGATCCCGCCGAAGGGATCGACGGACCACGCCCCCGCATCGCCCACCGGCACCACGTCGGTATGCCCGTTGAAGCCGAAGACCGGGCCGTTGGTCGGCCCCCCCCAGCGGGCGAAGAGATTCGCGACCCCCCCCCGGTCCACCCGGGTGCAGGCGAACCCGCCCTCGGTCAGCACGCGCCCGAGCAGTGCCAGTGCCCCCCCCTCGGCCGGTGTGACGGAGGGGCAGCGGATCAGGGCCGCTGTCAGGGCGACGGGGTCGGTCACGCGGTGCGGCGCCGTCGGGTCAGGGCGAGGGCGCCGAGCGCGGTGGCGAGAAGGCCGGCAGCGGGCGGGAGGGGGATGGCAGAGACGACCGGAACACTGACCGTGAAGCTGTCGAATGCGGCGGAGGCGCAGGAATACGTGAATGCGCCGCAGGACCAGGCCGCCGAACGTTCGCTCGTCAGCAGGTCGTAGACCGATTCGGGCCAGAACCTGGTGCCGCCGGGCGGCTCGGGCAGGCGGATCGAGAACGCGGTCAAATCGCGAAACGCGGGACCGAGCCGGAGCGCGCCGTCGCTGTCCGCCGCCCGATCGGTGGTGCTGTCGATCAGAAGCCGTGCCACCTGGGCGCCGTCGCGCCAGCCGGTGATCTCGACGTTTTGATAGGACGCGGCCATCCCCTCGACCGGCATGCCGAGATAGGCGCCCAGATCGTCCGTCTCGATCGTGAAATCCGATGGCGACGGCAGGCGGACGGCGTTCTGCGACGCCTCGAACCCGTTGATGCTGACGAGATCGAAGCGGGGCCCGACGGTCCGCACGGTGATCTCGGGCGCACCCTCCTGCGTGAGCTCGATCCGCGGACCGCAGAGGGTATAGAAGCAATCGATCGAGGCCTCGAACCCCTGTTCGTCCTGCACATCCCAGAGATTGTCGAATTCGAGGGTCAGGGTCGCGGCGTGAGCTGCGGGTGCTGCGAAAAGGAGGGCAGCAAGAGTCGAAAAAGTGTTAACGGCGCGCATTCTGCACATCTCCCATACTGGATCGGTGGCGCCAGTATGGACGAAGCCAGGGGGCAGGAATATGGCATCCCGCTCGGTCATGGGGCTGGATGCATACCTATTCATCGAAAAATGGAGTCATCTCCGCCACGATCACCGCGTTCTCGACCCGGGCGCGGTCCATCAAGGCGCGTTCCTCGGCCGAAATGTCGTGGCCGTCGGCAAGCCGTTCGTCGAGCGTGCCGTATCCGGTGATCTCGATCGGGGCGAGGTCGGCCTGCTTGAGGACCGCGACCGTCTCGCGCACCGCCTCGGCCTCGTCGATGCCCGAGGCATAGACCATCAGGGCCGCACCCGTGGCCCCCGCGGGCAGGCCGTCATTCTCGGCGCGGCCGAGCGAGACGAGCAGGGTGTAGACCTGCTGGCGCGACGCCTCGGCCATCTCAATCGCGCAGGAGGTCGTTGATGCCGGTCTTGGACCGGGTCTGGGCATCGACCCGCTTCACGATCACGGCGCAGTACAGATGCGGTCCGCCCTTGTCGGACGGCATGGAGCCCGCGACGACGACGGAATAGGGCGGGATCTCGCCATAGCTGACCGTGCCGGTGGCCCGGTCCACGATCTTCGTCGACTGGCCGAGAAAGACGCCCATGCCGAGGACCGCGCCCTCGCGCACGATCACCCCCTCGACCACCTCGGAGCGGGCGCCGACAAAGCAGTTGTCCTCGATGATGACGGGTCCGGCCTGAAGCGGCTCGAGCACGCCGCCGATCCCGACCCCGCCCGAGATGTGGACGTGGCGGCCGATCTGGGCGCAGGAGCCGATCGTGGCCCAGGTGTCGACCATCGTCCCGGCGCCGACCCGTGCGCCCAGATTGACGAAGGAGGGCATGAGGATCGCGCCCGGAGCGATATGCGCCGACCGCCGGACGATGGCACCTGGCACGGCGCGAAAACCCGCGTCGCGCCAGCGTCCCGCATCCCAGCCCGCGAATTTCGACGGCACCTTGTCCCACCAGGCCGACCCGCCGGGGCCACCCGGGATCTCGGCCATGTCGGCGAGGCGAAAGGACAGGAGCACGGCCTTCTTCGCCCACTGGTTGACCGTCCATGTGCCATCGGCGCCCCGTTCGGCGACACGCAGCGTGCCCGCATCGAGCGCGTCGAGCGTCGCCTCGACCGCGTCGCGCCCCGCGCCGCGGGTGGCGGGCGACAGGGCGTCGCGCCCCGCCCAGGCGGTCTCGATGGCGGCTTCCAGGTCGGCGTGCGAGGGGCTGGGGGGCATCGCTCGGGCTCCGTGATCATGCGTCGCGGGCTATAGACCGGGCGGGGCGCGCACGCAATCATTCGACCACGCGCAGCTCCAGCAGGGTCGTGGTCTGGAAGAGGTTGAAGTTGTCGTCGGCGATCAGGAGGAGCCGGATGGCCCCGGCCGGGTCGCGCCAGGCGGCGATCCCCTCCAGGTTGCCCTGGGTTCCGGGCTCGCTCTGCCACAGCGTCTCGACCGCGCCCGCCGCGTGGTCCGCGATCGTGACGCGCCGGATACGGCTGGCAAATCGTGGCCAGACGAAGTCGCGCTCGAGGATGTAGAGCCTGCCGTCCGGGCCGAAATCCGCCCCGGTGATCAGGAACCGCTCGCTGCGCGGGATGTGCAGGGTGTCGTCCCAGCCCGCCCCGTCCAGGCGATAGACCGGAAAGGGGCGCGCCCATTCCCCCGAGCGTTCGGGAATGGCGTAGAGCCGTCCGCCCGCGTCGCTCGCCAGCGCCTCCAGCCCTGAGTTGAACTGGAGACCGGCGAAGGCGGGGGCATCGGGGATCGCGGTCGGGACCGCGTCGGGGCCGGCATAGGACCAGACCCGGGCCACCCCCTCGAACGAGACCGCGAACCCGCCGCCGGGCAGGACCGCGATCCCCTCGGCATCGACGAGCTCGCCCGCGAGCGGCGCCCCGCCAAGGTCGCGCAGGGGCGAGACGCGGCGCCCGGCCAACCCGGCGATCTCGCCCCCCTCGCGCTCGATGCGCGCGGTCAGGACGATGCCGCGGTCGCCCACCGCCGTCAGGCTGCCGCCATCGGGGGCGACGATCAGGCCCGACATCCCGCCGAAGGCAGGGTCCGCGTCGCGCAGGGTCAGGGTGGCGCGCAACTCCGCCTCCACCCCCCCGGCAGGCGCGGCGAGGACCGCGAGCAGGGCGCACAGGATAAGGATCCGCATGGCGTGCCGGGTGCCCGGGGGAATGGCCGTCAGGGTGCCATCAGGACCGCCCGGCAGGCCCCGGGCAGGTCGGCCAGCGTCAGGTCGGGCTTGGGTGGGGGTGCGACCTTGTCGGGATCGGGGATCAGGGCCGCATCCGACATCCACCAGGCGAGGCTCTCGTCGCAGCCGTCGCCCATGGGGATCGGGTCCTGCTCCTCGCAGGCCGCCGCACCTTGCGGGCAGGCGAGGCGCACGTGGAAATGCGTGTTGTGTCCCCACCAGGGCCGCACCTTGCGCAGCCAGGCCCGGTCCGGCGGCGCGAGCGCGTCGCACATTGCCTGCTTGGCCGGCGGGGTCAGGAAGATGCGCGCGACGGACGCGTCCTCGGCCACCGCGCGCAGGAGCGCCTGGTGCGCCGGGCTCCAGGCACCGGTCACGGCGCGCTGGTCGGGGCTGCGCACGTCGATCGAGGCGAGCGTCTCCCGCTCGTCCGGCCCGAGGTCCAGGCGCAGGGCCGGGCGCAGCCACACGTCGATGTCGAGCCCGGTCTGGTGCGAGGCATGGCCGGTCCGCATCGGACCGCCCCTCGGCTGGGACATGTCGCCGATATGCACGCCCCCCCATCCCACCGCCCGCGCATAGCCCCCCAGCCGGGCGATGAAGGCGATGGCGGCCGGATGGCCCCAGGCGCGGTTCCGGCTGGGGCGCATCGCAGTCCATCCCGGACCCGTGGCGGGGAGCGCCACGGCCCCGGCCAGACAGCCCGCCGCGTAGCGCCCGATCGGGGCCGGCGCGACCCGCGCCGGGGCGGCGGCGGCCCCAAACAGCGTCTTGGCCGCGGGCTCCTCCGCCTCAGCCGGGATCGGGCCGAGCGGCGTCAGGAAAGGCATCAGGATCAGGAGAAGGGGTCGCAGCATCGGTTCCGCGTGCCTCCGCATTGCCACCGGGGATAAGGTACAGGAGAGCGAACCCGGCGAGAAAGAGCAAGCCGAGCGGCACGATCCCCGCCCGCTGGCTCCCCGTGATGTCGGTGATCAGCGCGATGGACAAGGGCGCGAGGAACGCGGTCGCCCTGCCCGTCAGCGCATAGAGCCCGAAGGCCTCGGCCATTTGCCCGGGCTCGGCGCGATGGATCAGCAGCGTGCGGGATGCGGCCTGAAGGGCGCCGCCCGCCGCGCCGATCATGGCACCCGAGGTGGCGAACACGATGTCGGGCAGGCTCGCCCCCGGGGCCTGGGGCAGTCCCAGCACCGCCATGCGGCCCGTCCCGGCCAGCACCGCGCAGACAAGGGCGAGGATGACGACAGAGACCCCGATTACCGGGCGCGGGCCGAAGCGCTGGTCCGCGACCCCGCCGACCCAGGCCCCTGCGGCCCCGGTCGCCGCGGCGAGGATGCCGAAGAGCCCGATTGCCGTCAGCGACCACCCCAGCACCCCCGCCGCATAGATGCCGCCAAAGGCAAAGAGGCCGTTCAGCGCATCGCGGTAGAGCATCGACGCGCCCAGAAAGCCGGCGAGGCCGGGGCGTCGCGGCAGGCTGCGCACGGTCGCGCCGAGCGCGCGGATCGCCGCGCCAAACACGGGTTGCACAGTGCGGCGTCGCGGGCGGTCCGGGACCCAGAGAAAGAGCGGGATCACGAAAACCGCATACCAGAGGGCGGTCAGCGGCCCGGCCGCCCGGTCCCCCTCGCGCAGCGCGGGGTCCAGGCCGAGCACGGGGGCGATCCCCGCAAGCGTCAGCCCCGTCTCTGGTCGCGCGACAAGGAGTGCGAGCATGACCGCGAGGGCGACGAGCCCCCCCACATACCCCACCGCCCAGCCCGTGCCGGAGATCCGGCCGTTCTCGCCCCGGGGCGCGATGTCGGGCAGCATGGCGTTGACCAAGACCGTGGCTCCCTCGACCCCGATCAGTCCGATCGCGAAGGCCGCGAGCACGAGCGTCGGGTCCGCCATGCCCGGTGTCGCGACCCAGAGCAGCGAGGCACCGGCGACGACCAGGAGCGAAAAGACCGCGATCAGCGGCTTTCGCGGCCCCGCCGCATCGGCCAGTGCCCCGAGCAGCGGCGCGCCGAGCGCAAGAACCACGCCCGCGGCCGCATTCGTGTAGCCCCAGAGCGCCTGGCCCGCGGCCGGGTCACGCGCCACGCTCGCGGTGAAATAGGGGGCAAAGATGAAGGTGAGAAGAAGCGTGGCATAGGGCTGGCTCGCCCAGTCAAAGAGCATCCAGCCCCAGACGGCCTTGCGCGCGCGCGTCGCCATGCCCCCGATCCCCCGTCAGCCGCGTCTCCCCCACGCTTCTGCCACGATCGGCGCCGCGGCGCGAGGCGTCCGGTCGGGTCGTTGCCGATGCGCGTGGGTCGCGGCGGCCAGGGTCGGAGCACTCGGGCCACGATCCGGTCCGCGATCCCGAGCGGGGGAGGCTGATCTCGCCAACGCCTCGGCTGCGCGCCCTCCCCCGTCGGGCGATCCCGATGGCGAAGGCTGGGGGACGCCCGCCGCCCGGCCGGAGCCCCCCGGGGCGCGCCGGGACCACATCGCGGTCGGAGCTGTCGGCCCTGCGCGCTCGATTTGCGAGGCGACAGACCGTCCGCATGCACGGGAGGAGGGACCTGCGGAGCAGATCGCGATCCCGGTGGCCGATAGGGGCGGCGCGGCGCGGCTGCGTGGCGCAGCCCGACAGCCGTGCGGCGTTTGCGCGACGTTTGCGCGACGGGGCCGAAGCGGCCATGCTGGGGTCATGAGCCCGCCCTCGGATCCCGCCGTCCTCGATCCGCGAAATGCGGACCTCCTCGTCTGGGTCAATGGCGTGCTGGTGCCGCGGGCCGGGGCGGTGGTGTCGGTGTATGATTCGGGGTTCCTGCTCGGGGACGGGGTATGGGAAGGGATCCGGCTGGTCCGCGGGACCTGGGCCTTCCTCGATGCCCATCTCGACCGGCTCTGGGCGGGGGCGCGGGCGCTCGATCTCGACATCGGTCGCACGCGCGACGGGCTGCGGGATGCGCTCGATGCGGTGGCAGCGGCGAACGGGATGACCGACGCCGCCCATGCCCGCCTGATGGTGACGCGGGGCGTGAAGGTGCGGGCGTTCCAGAACCCGCGGCTCAGCATTGCGGGGGCGACGATCGTCATCATCGTGGAGCACGCGGCGCTTCCGGCCGATCCCCCCGCGGTCACGCTCGCGTCGGTGGCCCACCACCGCGGGCTGCCGCTGACCCAGGACCCCAAGCTCAACACCCATTCCAAGCTCAACTGCGTCCTCGCCCTGATCGCGGCGCAGAAGGCCGGGGCGGACGAGGCGCTGATGTTCGACCCGTTCGGCTTCGTGAACACCACGAACTCGTGCAATTTCTTCCTTGTCCGGGATGGGGCGCTCTGGACCTCGACCGGTGACTACTGCCTCGGCGGCATCACCCGCGCGGCAGTGATCGAGATCGCGCGCGAGGCGGGGATCCCGGTGGTGGAGCGCAATTTCGGGCTCGTCGAGACCTATGGCGCGGATGAGGCGTTCCTGACCGGGACGGTCGGCGGGCTGACGCCGGTCGCGACCATCGACGGGCGCCAGGTGCCGGGTGGGCCGGTCACCGCGCGGCTCCGCGCGCTCTACCGGGTGCGGATCGGCGATCTCTGACACCCTGGGCGGCGCCGTGCGGGGCCGATGCCCCGCAGCCGGAAGTGGTCGCAACCGGGCGTTGGGCCGTAATTACCGACTGGAAAAGTCGGAATTGACATCTCCGACAAGGTTTGTCAGGAATGACGAAAGCCTAATTTTTTTGTCGGGAGATCTGGATGACCTTTGTCCTGCGCCTTGCAGCCGTGCTCCTCGCCGGGGCCGCGTCGCCCGCCCTTGCCGTGGACCGGGCCGCGGTCGTGGCGACCTATGCCGACCTTGCAGGTGCGGGGTATGCCGACGCCCACGCGACGGCACGCACGCTTCAGGCCGCGGTTGCGGCGCTGCTCGCGGCGCCATCGGATGCAACGCTGTCGGGGGCCCGCGATGCCTGGCGCGCAGCGCGGGTGCCCTACATGCAAACCGAGGTGTTCCGGTTCGGAAACCCCA
>JANNOT010000135.1:0-3493 GCA_031399375.1 Paraoceanicella sp. | reverse complement strand
GTCGTCAGAGATGCATCGGGGGACGACACGGCAGCCCTTTCGGCCGGCCGCCCCGGGTCTGAAAGCTGCGTGCTTAGGGGACTGCGCGGGCAAAGGCAAGGGGGGGGTGCAGCGGCACGTCCCTGCGCCAGAACGGCGGCCGGGCGGCGCCCCCCGGGCCATCCCGGGGTGGTTATTCCGGCTCGCCCTCGAAGATCAGCTGTTCGCGCATGGGCGCGATCCGCAGGATGTTCGTCGTGCCCGCCACGTTGAACGGCACCCCCGCCGTCACGATGATCCGGTCGTCCTCGGTGGCAAAGCCGTGGCGCCGCGCCTCGCGCACCGCGCTGATCACGGCGTGCTTGAAGCGCGAAACCTCCTGGACCACTACGCAGTGCAGGCCCCAGACGAGGGTCAGGCGGCGCGCGGTCTCGATCCGTGGGGTCAGGGCGAGGATCGGCACCCGCGGGCGCTCGCGGCTGACCTGGATCGCGGTCGTTCCGGAATGGCTGAAGCAGGCGATGGCGCGCACGTCGGTGTTTTCGGCCACCTCGCGCGCGGCAACGGTGATCGCGCTCGAGACCCCCGCCTTGGCCGGCGTGCGCGCAGCCTCGATGACGGCGCGATAGATCTCGTCGCCCTCGACCGATTCGGCGACGTCGTTCATCGTGCGCACCGCCTCGATCGGATACTGGCCTGCCGCGCTTTCGCCCGACAGCATCACGGCATCCGCGCCCTCGTAGATCGCGGTCGCGACGTCCGACACCTCGGCCCGCGTAGGCACGGGCGAGGAGATCATGCTCTCGAGCATCTGGGTCGCGACGATCACCGGCTTTCCGGCGGCCCGGCAGGCGCGCACAAGGCGCTTCTGGATCGGGGGCAGGCTCTGCACGGGCAGCTCGACCCCCAGATCGCCGCGTGCCACCATGATCCCGTCCGATACCTCGAGGATGGACTGGAAGCTCTTGACCGCCGACGGCTTCTCGATTTTGGACATGATCAAGGCGCGGCCCTGGACGATCTCGCGCGCCTCCAGCACGTCCTCGGCCCGCTGGACGAAGGACAGCGCGATCCATTCGACCCCGAGCTTCAGCGCGAAGTCGAGGTCGCGGCGGTCCTTGTCCGACAGGGCAGCGAGCGGCAGGACCACGTCGGGCACGTTCATGCCCTTGCGGTTGGAGATCTCGCCCCCGACCATCACGACCGTGTCGGCCGAGCGGTCGTCGCAGGCGGTGACGCGAAAGCGCAGCTTGCCGTCATTGACCAGGAGCGACGATCCCGGCTGGAGGGCCGCGAAGATCTCCGGATGCGGCAGGCGCACGCGGGCCGCGTCGCCCTCGGCCTCGTCCATGTCGAACCGGAACGCCTGTCCCTCCACCAGCATGGCCGAGCCCGAGGCGAACGTGCCGCAGCGCAGCTTGGGCCCCTGAAGATCAGCAAGGATGCAGATCGGGCGCTCGAGCTCGAGCTCGATCTCGCGGATGAGGCTGTGGCGGCCCCGGATATCCTCGTGGGTGCCGTGGCTCATGTTCAGGCGGAACACGTCCGCGCCCGCCTGGAACAGGGCGCGGATGACCTCGCGCGTGCTGGACGAGGGGCCGAGCGTCGCCACCACCTTCACGTTCCGTCTGCGTCGCATGGGGGCCCTCGGAAAAATTGTTACGCAGCTCGAATTTATAACCACGGTTTACAACAGGCGCGCGCGAAAGTGGGGTAATTTCCGGTCTTTTTTGCGGCGCGGCACCGCCCTTCCTTGCCTTGGCGGCGCCCGGCGGCGAACATCGCGGCATGACGACGATCCATCAGCCGGTCCATGAGCCGGTGGAACATGTGCGGCCGGGCGGCGACCCGCGCGTGATCTTCCTGTGCGACCATGCCCGCAACACCGTCCCCGCCGCCCTGGGCGGCTGTCTCGGCCTGCCGCCCGAGGACATGGCGCGCCATATCGCCCACGACATCGGGGCCCGGGGTGTGACCCTTGCGCTGGCCGAGACGTTCGGCGCGCCTGCCCTGCTCACCTGCCAGTCGCGGCTCGTCATCGACCCCAACCGGGGGGCGGACGACCCGACCCTGGTCATGCAGATTTACGACGGCTCGATCATCCCGGGCAATCGCGCGATCGGGGCAGACCAGATCGCCGCGCGGCGGGTCGCCTATTACGACCCCTACCACGCCGCGATCACCGGCGCGCTCGACCGCGCGATGGCCGCGGGGGTGCGGCCCGCGATCGTCGCGATCCATTCATTCACGCCGCAGCTGCGCGGACGGCCGCCGCGGCCCTGGCAGGTGGGGATCCTCTATGCCGCGGACGACCGGCTCGCGCGGCCGCTGATGGCGGCGCTGCGCGCGGACGGGCTTTGCGTGGGCGACAACGAGCCCTATCACGGGGCACTCGACGGTGACACGCTCGACCAGCACGGGATCCGGCGCGGTCTGCCCCATGTGCTGATCGAGATCCGCAACGACCTCATCGGCGACGCGGCGGGCGAGGCGGCCTGGGCTGCGCGCCTGACCGGGCCGCTGCGCCGCGCCCTTGCCACCCTGCCGGAGGAGTGACCATGGACGACCAGACCCGCCTCGAGCTCGAGGCAGCCGCGTTCCGCGCGCTGCGCGACCATCTGCGCCTGCGCACCGACGTCCAGAACATCGACCTGATGACCATGGCCGGGTTCTGCCGCAACTGCCTCGCCCGCTGGTACCAGGAGGCGGCGGAGGCGCGCGGGATCCCCATGACCAAGGACGAGGGGCGCGAGACGATCTACGGCATGCCCCATGCCGACTGGGTGGCCCGGCATCAGCCCGAAGCCTCACCCGCCCAGGTGGCCGCGTTCGAGGCCGCGTCAAAGTCGCATTGACGCGCCGGGATTTGCCCCGCGCGGCGCAAGTTGCTATGCATACCTGCCATTCCGCTGGAGGTGACCCCGTGAACGCGCCGATCCCTGCCCCCGCGCTCAAGCCCAAGGACCGCCCCGATCTCGACCGCTTCGATTGGGAGGATCCGTTCCGCCTGGTCGATCAGCTGACCGAGGAAGAACGGATGGTGGCCGACAGCGCGCGCGCCTACGCCCAGGAAAAGCTGCTGCCCCGGATCGAGCGCGCGTATATGGACGAGGCGACCGACCCCGCGATCTTCGCCGAGATGGGGCAGATGGGCCTGCTCGGCATCACGATCCCCGAGGCCTATGGCGGCCTCGGCGCGGGCTACGTCACGTACGGGCTCGTGGCGCGGGAGGTGGAGCGGGTGGATTCGGGCTACCGCTCGATGATGTCAGTACAGTCGAGCCTCGTGATGTACCCGATCTACGCCTACGGGTCCGAGGCGCAGCGGATGCGCTATCTGCCCCGGCTCGCGACGGGCGAATGGATCGGCTGCTTCGGCCTGACCGAGCCCGAGGCGGGGTCCGACCCCGCGGGCATGACCACCCGGGCGGAACGCATCCCGGGCGGCTACCGGCTGACCGGCTCGAAGATGTGGATTTCCAACGCCCCGATCGCGGACGTGTTCGTCGTCTGG
>JANNOT010000130.1:0-2980 GCA_031399375.1 Paraoceanicella sp. | reverse complement strand
CGTCCTCGACATGGGCGAGCACATCGACGAGCGCGTTGCCCACGCCCACGACATCGATGGATTTCATGCGGTCTTTCCCTCCCAGGGACAGAGATCGGCAATGACGCAGGACGGGCAGAGCGGCTTGCGCGCGGTGCAGGTATAGCGGCCATGCAGGATCAGCCAGTGATGGGCATGGGCCTGGAACTCGGCGGGGACGCGGTCCTCCACCGCGCGCTCCACCACCTCCACATCGCGGCCGGGGGCGATGGCGGTGCGGTTGCCCACGCGGAACACATGGGTGTCCACCGCCTGGGCGGGCAGCTTGTGCCACATGTTCAGGAGCACGTTCGCCGTCTTTCGCCCCACCCCGGGCAGGGACTGGAGGGCCGCGCGCGAGCTCGGCACCTCGCCGCCATAGTCATCGACGAGGATGCGCGACAGCTTCATCACGTGCCGGGCCTTGTTGCGGTAGAGCCCGATGGTGCGGATGTGGTCGATCAGCCTCTCTTCGCCCAGGTCGAGCATCTTCTGGGGCGTGTCGGCGACGAGGAACAGGCCCGCGGTCGCCCGGTTCACCCCCTTGTCCGTCGCCTGGGCGGACAGGGCCACGGCGACCAGCAGGGTATAGGCGTTGACATGGGTGAGCTCGCCCTCCGGCTCCGGCCGTTCGGCGCGCAGGCGGGCGAAGATGGCGCGGATGCGGTGGTAGTCCTCGGCGGTGGTCATCGCCGAGGGGTCGCACGCGGCGGGCCGGGCGGCAAGGCCCCGGCCCTCAGGCGTGGATGGCCCCGTCGCCGCAGGCCAGCGCCGCCTCGCGCACCGCCTCGGAGAAGGTGGGGTGGGCGTGGCAGGTGCGGGCAAGGTCCTCGGCCGAGGCGCCGAACTCCATCGCCACGCAGACCTCGTGGATCAGGTCGCCCGCCGCGGGGCCGATGATATGGGCGCCGAGCAGCCGATCGGTCGCGGCGTCGGCGATCAGCTTCACGAACCCGTCGGTCACGAGGTTCGCCTTGGCCCGCGCGTTGGCGATGAACTGGAACTTGCCGACCTTGTAGGCGCGGCCCTGGGCCTTCAGCTCCTCCTCGGTCACGCCGACGCTCGCGACCTCGGGGGCGGTGTAGATCACGCCGGGGATGACGCCGTAATTCACGTGGCCCGCCTGGCCCGCGATCGTCTCGGCGATGGCGATGCCCTCGTCCTCGGCCTTGTGCGCAAGCATCGGTCCGGGGGTCGCATCGCCGATGGCCCAGATGCCGGGGATATTGGTGCGGCCGTGTCCGTCGGTCTCGATCACGCCGCGCGGGCTGAGCTTGACCCCCAGGGCGTCGAGCCCGAGACCCTCTGTGAACGGGCGGCGGCCGGTGGCGACGAGCACCACGTCGGCCTCGGCGGACCCCTCGCTGTCATCCTTGCGCAGCTTCCAGGTAACGGTCAGGGCGTTGCCCTTGGTCACCCCCTGGACGGCGGCGCCCATGACGAAGGTCAGGCCCTGCTTTTCCAGGATCTTCTTGAACTGCCGCTGCACCTCGCCGTCCATGCCCGGCGTGATCGCGTCGAGATATTCGACCACCGTCACCTCGGCCCCCAGGCGGTGATAGACCGAGCCGAGCTCGAGCCCGATCACCCCCGCGCCGATCACGATCATCCGCTTCGGCACGGCCGCCAGCGTAAGCGCGCCGGTGGAGGTCACGATGCGTTCCTCGTCCACGTCCACGCCCTTGAGCGGCGACGGTTCGGAGCCCGTGGCGATGACGATGTGCTTGGCCGTGTGCGCCTCGCCGGCCACGTGGACCGTGCCGGGGGCGGGGATCGAGCCCCAGCCCTTGAGCCATTCGATCTTGTTCTTGCGGAACAGGAACTCGATGCCCTTGGTGTTGCTTTCGACCACCTCGGCCTTGTGGGCCTGCATCCGCGCCCAGTCCACCGTGACGCCCGTGGTCATGATGCCCATCTTCGCAAAGTTGCCTTCGGCCTCGTGCACCATTTCCGAGGCATGGAGCAGCGCCTTGGACGGGATGCAGCCCACGTTGAGGCAGGTGCCCCCCAGCGTCTCGCGCCCCTCGACGCAGGCAGTCTTGAGCCCGAGCTGCGCGCAGCGGATCGCGCAGACATAGCCGCCGGGGCCCCCGCCGATCACGATCACATCGAAGCTGGCCATGGGTCGGGTCCTTTCAGATCAGGGCAGCAAGAAGGATATAGAGCGTCGCGGCCGCGCCGACCGCCCAGACCGCCGATCGCCACCACTGCACGCCATAGGCGTAGAGCGGGATGTAGACAACCCGGGCGGCGAGGTAGGCGAACGCGGCAAGCTGGGTGAAGGGGGTCGAGCGGTCTGCGAACCCGAGGCAGGTGACCGCGACGGCGAAGAGCACCAGCCCCTCGACATGGTTCAGGTATGCGCGCTGGAGCCGGGCGGTGCGTCCCGCAAGCCCACGCCCCTCGTCCCGCGGCCCGGCGAGATACCGCGAGCCGAGCTCCAGATTGGCGGGCACGGCAAAGAGCACGAGCTGGACGAAGGCGAGCACGCCGGCCCAGCCGAGGACCTGAAGCTCTACCGGCACGGTTGACCACCGCTGGACAAGCCCCGATGCCCTGCACGCGGCAGCCCCCTCATCGCCTGCCCCGGGCCATGCCGGTGCAGGCGGTGGCGACCGGTTCACCAGAGCGGCGTGTCATGCGTATCGGTTCTTTCATCCCCGGCCATGTCGTCCGTCCGTCGCGTTTCAGCCCCGCCCGACGCCGCTGGCGTCCCGGCACCGCCCGCGGCGGATGCCTGTGCCGCTGATCCCTTGGCCCTCTCACAGATCCATCAGAAGCCGCCGCGGATCCTCCAGCGCCTCCTTGACACGCACGAGGAAGGTCACCGCCCCCTTCCCGTCCACGACCCGGTGGTCGTAGGATAGCGCGAGGTACATCATCGGCCGCGCCACGATCTGGCCGCCGACAACCATGGGCCGCTCCTGGATCTTGTGCATGCCCAGAATGCCGGACTGGGGCG
>JANNOT010000112.1:0-7234 GCA_031399375.1 Paraoceanicella sp. | reverse complement strand
TAGATACGCCCCCCGGCATCCCGCGCCGCCCGCTCGATCGCCGCGCCCGCCACGGCCGCACCGGGCCGGGCCGGAAGGTCGAGCGCCAGGGTGAACCCCGCCGACGGGAACGACAGCATCCCCGCCCGCCCCGCGCCCATCCGCTTGATGACGGCAAGGGGCGAGGCAAGCCCCGCGTCCTGGGCGACCGCCAGCGCGGCACGGATCGCCCGTTCGGCCCCCGCGGGGGGCACGAGGATCTGCACCTGATGGAAACCGCGACGGCCGTAGAGGCGGTTCCAGTCGCGCAGCCCGTCGAGCGGAAACAGGAACCGCCCCGTCGGAACCAGCCGGGTCCGCCCCCCCGCCGGGACGCGCCGCAGGTAGAGGGCGTTGAACACCCGCACCACGGCAGGCGAGAGCAGCATGCCCGGTGCATCGAGCGGAACCCGCGCGCTGCCGCGCGCCGGGGTGAAGGAGCCCGCGGCGGGCTCCGCCTCCTCCAGGATCCCGCGGCCCAGGGCGGCGCCGGTCGCGACCGCATCGACCCAGCCGACGCAGTAGGTTGCGGAGGAGGCGGCAAGAGCTGCGAGGAACGCGCCGAGCCCGGGCATCCGCCGCTCGCTGACCCGCATCGCCGGTGCGGCGGGGACAAGCTGCACCGTCATCCGCGTGACGATCCCCGTCAGCCCCATCCCGCCCACGGTGGCGGCGAAGGCGGGCTCGCCCGGGCGCACGTCCCGGCCCGTCCCGTCCGCGTCCAGAAGCGTGAACTCCCGGACATGCTGGCCGAAGCTGCCGGCCCCGTGATGGTTCTTGCCATGGGCGTCGGCGGCGAGGCATCCGCCGAGCGTCGCATGGCCGGTGCCCGGGACCACGGGCGGCATCCAGCCGCGGGGACCGGTCACCGCGAGAAGGTCGCGGATGCTCAGCCCCGCCTCCGCCTCCACCACCCCCGAGGCGGGGTCAAAGGCGAGGATCCGGTCGAGCCGGGTCATCAGGAGCGCCGCCCCCCCCGACACCAGCGCCGCATCGCCGTACGCGCGCAGGGCCCCGATCGCGGCAACCGGTCCGGTCGTCTCGCCCAGCCGTGCGGCGATAGCGCCCTGCCGCTCGGGCCGGGCCATCCGCCCCTCGGCAAAGCGCACCCGGCCCCAGCCCGACCAGCGCCGCGTGGCCCAGTCCACCGCCGTCAGCCGACCAGGGTCGCCTCGGTCGACGCCCTGACCTCGTCCATGGTGACGCCCTCGGCCAGCTCCACCACCATGATCCCGCCGGGCACCACGTCAAAGACGCCGAGCCCGGTAATGATCCGGTCGACCACACCCGCGCCGGTCAGCGGCAGGGTGCATCGCTTCAGCAGCTTGGATTCCCCGGTCTTGGACGTGTGGTCCATGATGACGACCACGCGCTTCACCCCCGCCACGAGGTCCATGGCCCCGCCCATGCCCTTGACCAGCTTGCCCGGGATCATCCAGTTGGCGAGATCGCCGGTCTCCGAGACCTCCATCGCGCCGAGGATCGAGAGCGCGATATGGCCCCCCCGGATCATCGCGAAGCTATCGGCCGAGGAGAAATACGAGGTGCGCGGCAGCTCGGTGATCGTCTGCTTGCCCGCGTTGATGAGGTCCGCGTCCACCTCGGTCTCGGTCGGGAACGGACCCATCCCGAGCATGCCGTTTTCGGACTGGAGCGTCACGTCCACCCCCTCGGGGATGTAGTTGGACACCAGCGTCGGGATTCCAATGCCGAGGTTCACGTACATCCCGTCCTCCAGCTCGCGCGCCGCGCGGGCGGCCATGTGGTTGCGGTCCCAGGGCATGGTTCACTCCGGTGTGGCGTGGTCGATCGGTCGAAGGCGAGGCGCTCGGGGCGACGATGTCGCAAACCGTCAGAGTTCAGTCGAAGATCAGCATGGTGTCGGTCCAATTCCGAGGGCGTCGCGGCGTTCGTCGCGCGCTGCGACGAGGAGGGCACGGATCGCGGGTGCCGTTACATCCTCCGGCGCCGTCAGCGTCACGTGCCGCAAGGCGCGACCGGTGCCGCGCAGCCGCTGCTCGGGGTCGGGAAGCGCGGTACCCTGAAAGAAGCCGAGGTTGGTGTGGGCCGCAAAGGGTCGGGCATAGGCATAGCCCGCGCGCATTTTCGCCTCGCCCCACCCCCACCAGACCGACGCCTCGCGCAGGCTTGCCGCCTCGCAGGCATCGGGATGCACCTCGGCCACCAGCGCCCGCACGGCGAGAAGCGTGGGGGCCTGCCCGGGATGGGCCGCCGCGAGGTCCGCGAAGGTGCCGAGGCGGGTGTCCGCGCGCATCAGGCGGCCCGGACCGTGCGCTGCTCGATGCGCTTTTCATGCACGCCCTGCAGGATGCGCTGCACAAAGATGCCGGGCGTGTGGATGTTGTCGGGGTCGAGGCTGCCGACGGGGACCAGCTCCTCGACCTCGGCCACGGTGACCTTGCCGCAGGTCGCAGCCATCGGGTTGAAGTTGCGGGCGGTCTTTCGGTAGACGAGATTCCCAGCTGCGTCGCCCTTCCACGCCTTGACGATGGACAGGTCGGCGACGAATCCGCGTTCGAGGATATAGGTCTTGCCGTCGAACTCCTTGTGCTCCTTACCCTCGGCGATGATCGTGCCGACCCCGGTGCGGGTGTAGAAGCCGGGGATACCGGCGCCGCCCGCGCGCATCCGCTCGGCAAGCGTGCCCTGCGGATTGAATTCGAGCTCAAGCTCGCCCGAGAGGTACTGGCGCATGAATTCCGCATTCTCGCCCACATAGGAAGAGATCATCTTCCTGACCTGCCTGGTCCTGAGCAGGACGCCGAGCCCGAAATCGTCCACGCCCGCGTTGTTGGACGCGATGGTCAGGTTCTTGACGCCGGTGTCGCGCAGGGCGGCGATGAGGTTTTCGGGGATCCCGCAAAGACCGAAGCCTCCGGCGGCGATCGTCATGCCGTCGAACACGATGCCGTCGAGCGCCGCGGCGGCACTGGCATAGACCTTCTTCATCCCGTCCTCCGGCCGCTCGGCGGGTGCGCCCGCCCCGCGCATCTCCACCCCGCCCGGGCGCGAAGTCAAGCGGTGCTCAGCGGTCCTGCCGGTGACGTTCGGGGGGACCGATATCGCCCGCATCGCCCCCCGCAAGCGGCAGGGTGACCAGACCGGCGCTTCGCAGCCCGTCGCCGACCCGCGTGCCTTCGATCAGCCAGAACAGGAGGTTGTCACCGAACACCGGGCTCTGGGTCAGCTCCACATGCTCCTCGGGCAGAAAGAGCGTGGAGGTATAGCGCAGCGGGGTGTCGAGCCCGTAGCGGTAGGAGCCCCCCTGACGTTCATCCAGAAGTGACGACGCGCGCAGGACGACGCCGTCGCCTTCCTCGAACCGGTCGATCACGACCTCGCCCGTGTCGCGGTTCACCGCCGCCCCCGCAGGGGTGCTGTAGCTGCCGCCCACCACGAGGTGGATGTCGAGATCGGGCGGCAAGGCGTCCACCGGCCGGTCGAGCGCCACCTGGAACTGCTTGGCGCGGGCGAGCGCCTCGACCTGGAATGCGAGCGCACGGCGCCAGCGTTCCGCCGGGTCGGTGATGTCGGGCATCATCGCCGCCAGAAGCTCGTAATTGTCCGGGTTCGCGAGGCCCCAGCGCATCTTCTGCCACAGGTCGGCGTCGTAGATGTCGCGCACCGGCTCGTCCGATCCCGCCCAGTGCACGGTATGGTGCCGGTTGCGCGGCATCAGGGCATAGGTCGAGAAATGCGACCCCAGCAGCGCCGCCGGAAAGCGGGGCTGGAGGGGACCGAGCGTCTTTCCGTTCACGAGGTTCTCGAACGCAAGGATCGAGCCCGCGTTGGGCGGTGCGACCAGCACCGCCTTGCCGATGTAGCGCGCCCCCTCCCAGGTCAGATCGGGGGGCCCGCCCGTGTCGGGCATGTCCTGTACCCCGTACATCAGGTAGTAGCGCGTGATGAGCGCCCCCATGGAATGGGCGAGGATGTCGAAGCGGATGCTGTCGGGCGGGCGCCCGGTGATCTGCGCGTATGCGATCTGCTGGCGACGGACGAAGGTATCGAGCTCGCGCACGCTGTCGATCAGGTCGCGGCGCCAGTCATAGGGGAACGGGAAGACATTCAGGCCCGGGGCCACCGTGCCCTCGTCCACCCCCTGCCAGCCCCCCGCCTCGAGCGTCCGCTCGATCCCCGAATAGACCTGGAGCTCCACCGGCACGCCGAGAAACAGCGCCCTGACCGTGCGGAGCACGCCCGCCGCGCGCACCTCGTCATGCAGGGTGTGCATCGGCGCGGACCCGTCGCCGAACGGCAGGGCGAGGATCTCCAGATTGCGGGCGATGGCGGGGTCCAGCGACAACCCGTCCGAGCCGCCCCAGACCGGGGCGCCGGTGGTGCTGTCCACGAGCTTCGTGCCCAGCGTGCCCGGCACCACGATCAGCGGCCGCCGCTCCGGCCCCTGGATCTGCGCGGCGCGGCCGTAGATCGTGCGCAGATCGGGCAGGTTCTGCGGCCCCGCGCAGGCCGCGACGGCGAGGCAGAGCAGGGCCAGGATCAGGGCGCCCCCCGGTGTCATCACGCCAATATCCGGGTGAGGACGTGGCGGCGGAGCGGGCTGTCCACGGCCAGGGACGGGTGGTCGAACGTGCCGGCCCCGACCATCCCCAGCCGCACCATCACGGCCCGGGAACGGATGTTGGCCGCGACGGTGAAGGCCACGATCTCGTGCAATCCCAGCGCGCCGAACCCCTGGGCGAGGCAGGCGCGCGCCGCCTCGGTCGCATAGCCCCGGCCCAAGGCGGCGCGGGCGAGCCGCCAGCCGATCTCCACCGCAGGGGTGAACCAGGCCTCGAACCGCACCCGGGCGAGGCCGCAGAACCCGATGACCTCGCCCGTGTCCCGCAACGCCACGGGCAGGAACGCGAACCCGTCTTCGGCCAGGCGCTGTTCCTGCCGGGCGAGCATGGCGTCGCTTTCGGTGGCGTTGAGGGGGGCGGGGAAGTGGCGCATGACGTCCGGGTCGGCGTTGATGGCCGCAAGCGGTGCGCGATCGGCGTCGCACCAGGCGCGCAGCACCAGCCGCGGGGTCAGAAGATCGGGCCGTGCCATCGGTTGTGTTTGTCTGCCTGCCACCGGTGGCGACACTGGACCAGTCCCGCCCGCCGGGCAAGCCGGTTGATTTCGTCCCCCTTCACCCCATAGTGACCGCCCGGTGCCGGAGGCCGCCCGCCATGCGTTACTTTCCGCTCTTTCTGGACATGCGCGGGCGGACCGTCCTGCTCGCCGGGGGGGGCGAGGCCATGGCGCAGAAGGCGCGGCTGGTCGGGCGGACCGAGGCGGCGCTGACGGTGATGGCCCCAGCCCCTGGGCCCGAGCTGTCCGCCCTGATTGCGGCGGGCCGCGCGATGCATGTGCCGCAGGTCTATGACCGCGATGCCGTCGCCGCCGCCCACGTGGTCTTTGCCGCCACGGGCTGCGTCGGGATCGACGCGATGATCGCGGCCGAGGCCGGGGCGCGCGGGGCCGTGGTCAATGTGGTCGACCGCCCCGCGCTCTGCACCGCGCTCACCCCCGCGATCGTGGACCGCGACCCGCTGGTGATCGCCATCGGGACCGAGGGGACCGCTCCTGTGCTTGCGCGAGAAATCCGCGCGGGGCTCGAGGCGCGGCTCGATCCGGGGCTGGGCGATCTCGCCGCACTCTGCGGGCGGATGCGCGGTATGGTCGCCGACGGCGTCCCCGACCATGCCCGGCGCGGATTCTGGCAATGGGTGTTCGCAGGCCCCGCCCGAAGGCTCTGGGATGCGGGGCGGCGGGCAGAGGCGGAGGCGATGATCGCCGCGCAGGCCGCGGCGGGCGGGCCGGGTGGTGCGGCGCGGCTCTGCACCCTGGTCGCGATCCCCGCCGCGCCGGACCTGCTGGCGCTGCGGGCGCTAAGTCGGCTTCAGACTGCCGATCTCGTGCTCCATCCGCCCGGCGCCGCGGCGGAGCTGCTGGACCTGGCGCGCCGGGATGCCGCCCGCGGTCCGCTGGCCGAGGCGGCGGGACGCCTGCCGGCAGCCCGGGCGGCCGTCTGCCTCGTTACCGGGGACACGGCCGGTCTGGCCGAGACCGCCGCGGCCCTCGGCTTTGCGATCGAGCGGATCGGGGAGGGGGCTCAGCCCTCGGTCGCGGGGGTGATGTAGACCTCGACCCTGCGGTTCAGCGCCCGCCCGGCGGATGTCGTGTTGTCCGCGACCGGTTGGGTTTCCCCCGCCCCCGCGATCTGGAGCCGGGCGGAATTCACGCCACGCTGGAGCAGCCCCTGTTCGACCGAGATCGCCCGCCGCTCGGAGAGTGCCTGGTTGTAGTCGTCCGATCCCGTGTCGTCGGTATGGCCCACGACATCGACATAGCTCGACGCATACTGGTTCAGGCTTTGCGACAGCTGGTCCAGCGCACGCTCGCTGGACCGCTTCAGCGCGCTTGAATCCGTGTCGAAGGTGATGGATTCGGGCAGGCTGACCATCAGTCGGTCGCCCTGGCGCGTGACGCTGGCCCCGGTCCCGTCCAGCCCCTGCTCGAGCTGGCGCTGCTGTTCGTCAAGATACGTGCCGACCCCCGCGCCGACCAGAAGCCCGATCCCTGCGCCGACCAGCGCATTGCGCCGGTCATCGCCCCCGACCAGAAGCCCCCCGAGCGCCCCGGCGGTCGCCCCGATCAGCGCGCCCCCCAGCGCCTGCCGCCCCGGCCGCGGCGCCTGCTCGCACCCCGCCACCGCCATCGCCGCGAGCACGACCCCCGCCACCACATACCGCATGCCAACCCCTTCCGCGTCCCACGCAGCCGCCGCCGCGCCGATACGACAGTATAGCCGCCCCCGCCCTCGCCGCAAAAGCCCCCCGGCTGTCCCCAATTCCCCCTTGTTCCCCCGGCCCCCGCCGCGCTACACCCCTCGGCGGACAGGTGGCCGAGCGGTCGAAGGCGCGCCCCTGCTAAGGGCGTAGGCGGGGAACCGTCTCGAGGGTTCGAATCCCTTCCTGTCCGCCAAGCCCATTGCCTAAGAATGTGTTTTTATTGCTGTTCTCCCCGCTCCGGCGGAAAGACCCTCCATCAGAGCCACCAAAAATCTCACCTTGGTTTGAGCGGTTTTGAGTATGCGATAAGGACTGACGCCCACGCATTCAGTCAGGGCATCTACGGCTTTCCACCTTTGATTGCCTCTGACTCGTTTCACCGAGCCGGTGAAAGCGCACGTGATCGAAGCTCT